>NZ_JBANSP010000017.1:0-150859 GCF_037167145.1 Paenibacillus sp. YIM B09110
ATTTTCCATTTTCGCGCAAGAAAAAGAGCAAGTTATCTTTTCGATAACCTGCTCTTTCCTTAACTTCGGCTCTTCGCCTTAACTTAATGACATTGTGTAATGGGGCGGCTTTTTTGACGGTTACGAAAGATTAGTTAAAAATGTAGGGGTACTTCTATAATTTGATAAGTTGTTATGTATGCGCTTACCTTCTACAATTTAGTTGCACATGACAAAAATTGTCTTGTGGTTACACTAAATAAATTTGTTCTTAGCCAGGAGGTGGCAGTTAGAGGTTCACGGAAAACGGTCGTAAATAAAAATTCTAGGAGGCGGAATATGTTCAAATTCAAGAAGAAAGTATTTACGGTATTGATGGCAGCAACTATGAGTTTCAGCTTGTTTGCAGCAACTACAAATGCAGCGACAGACTACTGGCAAAATTGGACCGACGGCGGTGGGACCGTAAATGCGACCAATGGAGCTGGCGGCAACTACAGCGTTAGCTGGTCGAATACCGGCAATTTTGTTGTCGGCAAAGGCTGGAATACCGGATCGCCAACTCGGACCGTTAATTACAATGCCGGTGTATGGGCGCCGTCCGGCAATGGGTATCTAACTCTCTATGGATGGACGAGAAATTCACTCATTGAATACTACGTTGTAGACAGCTGGGGTACTTATAGACCTACCGGAACACATAAAGGCACAGTGACCAGCGATGGCGGCACCTATGATATTTACACGACTCAGCGAGTGAACGCTCCTTCCATTGACGGCACCAAAACATTCACCCAGTTCTGGAGCGTCCGTCAGTCCAAGCGGCCGACCGGCAGCAACGTTGCGATTACATTCAGCAACCACGTTAACGCTTGGAAGAGTAAAGGAATGAATCTGGGCAGCAGCTGGTCTTATCAGGTGTTGGCGACAGAGGGATATCAAAGCAGCGGCAGCTCTAACGTAACGGTGTGGTAATAGGTTGTCTGAAGATGGGCAACTGACGAGCCCATTCTTATAGAAGAATGAAGGGGCGCGGCCGAGGTAGCCTTCACGGCAGAAAGGCCGAAGGTCGTTTCCCTTTCACTTGATTCGTCAGTCTGTTTAAAGGAGATATATCCATGAGAAAGATGATTATTTTCCTTTTCATAGCAACAACACTTGTAGTCGGCGCTTGTTCGCAACAAGAGCCCGAACGTAAGCCAGAACCAATGCTTGACAACTTTGTATTCGTCAAAGGCGGGGCTTTTGTGAACAAGAACTCCAACTACTATGGGCAAAACGTAACATTATCAAGCTTTTACATCGGTAAATACGAGGTCACTCAAAAAGAGTGGATGGACGTCATGGGAAGTAATCCTTCGGCCTTCAAAGGGGATGATTTGCCGGTTGAAACGGTAAGCTGGTACGACGCGGTGGAGTACTGCAATAAGAGAAGTATTAAAGAAGGATTAACACCGTATTACCATATAAACAAAAATAATAAAGATCCGAAAAATAAAAGCGAAACCGATAACTTAAAATGGACAGTAACGATCATTGAAGTAGCAAATGGTTACCGATTGCCGACAGAAGCGGAGTGGCAATATGCCGCGGGTGGAGGTCAGATGAGCAAGAGCTACATCTATAGCGGGAGCGATCAAGCAGACGATGCAGCATGGTATTGGAAAAATGCCGGAGATAAAATATTATCAGGAGAATGGAACTGGCCAGTTGTAGAAAACAACCACAATAAGACACAACCGATCGGAGCAAAGAAACCTAACGAGTTAGGACTTTACGACATGTCCGGCAATGTAAGGGAATGGTGTTGGAACGGGTATGGAGATTCGGACAGCAATAGCAACTCTACCCGGGTTGTGAAGGGTGGCGGGTGGATGGGCGATGTCGGTGAACTATCCTATCTGAGTAATTTCGAAGCCAATGGCATAGGCCCTGATCAAGGTTTTCGTGTGAGTCGCGGTGAGTAGCGGACAATCGAGATACATGAAATTAGACGTCGGCCTAGGACCGGCGTCTTTGTATTTTGCATATTTTAAAGGCTGCATACACTTATTTCTTAATCAGATTTAAGAGAAGCGCTTGCTGCTCCGTTAAAATAAATTCCTCCTGGGGCCAAAATTCTTCTTCCTCGTCTCTGCCGAACAGACGAAGCAGCTCCTTCCAAACCCCTTTCTCCATTGCTTCCGAAGCGGAAATCATGATCTTCAAAGCAATCACCTCCAGCTTTCTCTATACATAATTACACTTAACTTAGTTAGTATAAACATCGCAGGGTTCATTGTTTTCTTTTTTTGGGGATGATAGCATATAGCGTTAGCTATTCAATAAAGGAGTTGACCCATTAATATGAAAATTATTTATCATGGACATTCTGCGGTGCAGATTATTACAGGGGACAAGTCGTTGATTATCGACCCATTCCTTAGCGGTAATCCGCTAGCCGTCACGAAGCCGGAGGATATTAAAGTGGATGCCGTCCTATTGACGCATGCGCATGGAGATCACATTCTGGATGCCGCTCCGATCGCGAAGGCTAATCAGGCACCGGTAGTCGCCAATGTTGAATTGGCTGCTTACATGTCATGGAAAGGCGTGGAGACGATCGGCATGAATATCGGGGGTACCTTAGACCTCGGATTCGTAAAAGCGAAGATGGTACAGGCCATCCATACGTCCGGTATCGTCGATGAAGAGACAAAGACGGTCATCTATGGCGGTGTTGCTGCGGGCTATATTTTGCGAGTCGAAGGTAAGACGATTCTACATACCGGCGACACGGCTTTATTCAGCGATATGAAGCTGCTAGGCGACCGAGAAAATATCGATGTCGTGTTGTTGCCGATCGGCGATCATTTTACGATGGGTCCCGAGGATGCGCTTAAGGCTGCGGAGTGGTATCGGGCGAAGCTGGTCATTCCCGTCCATTACAACTCGTTTCCCGTCATTAAGCAGGATGCAGACCAGTTTGTGAGCCAGTTAGAGGCCCGCGGCATTAATGGCAAAGTGCTCGCGCCGGGTGAGGCAATCGAGCTGTAAGCAGTTGAAATCAGATCTATGAATGAGACGTCGGCTTAAGGCCGGCGTCTTCGTGTTTTCAATAAATAGATACAGGTCACTTTTGATTGGAAATCGGAGACTGTCGATTAACAGTTAACCAATTTAGATATAACCTCAATTTATATGAATTATCATACAAGACCAGTTAAACAAGATGCAAACTGTAAAAACTTATACGATTTATCATATAAAAGTGGTTAATCCATCCACGCTGCTGGTGATTTTGGATGATTTTTCGATCAAAAAATTTGATTTGACCTATACGAAAGGTTGGTTTATACGATATATCGTACAACCTAGTTCCCTTATTTTGCTCGTTCCATTCAATCAACGCCGCATTAGCCTGTATGAAATCCATTCTCCTCAAACAAGTTAAAAGACCGCAACTGGATGGCCTAAAAATCTCTGGATTGGTTGGTTACATCCGTCCCAATCACTTTTAAGATAGTCGTAAGTAATTCGCCTTATCTAACAAGGGAGGAGGATGGACCAATGTCTGCTTGGATATGTTTTATTGTGCTTTGCATTGCGTTTGTCGCAGGTCCTTTGCTTATCGTCATAGGGGGAGCACATGCCATCCGCGAAGATGAACGAAACCATCGTACCATTATAGAATCGTAATAAGAATAGGAGGTACTGCTATGAATGTTCCGGCAGGCGTATGGATTGCCGCTGCCCTCATTATTATCGTGCTTTCCTGGATGACTTTCTGGGTTACGAACAAAGCCTACTCCAGAAGATGGGAAGACCACGGCCATGAAAACAAAGACGAAACCTAACATCATTTCATTAACGCCCGAAGCGCTGAAGCAAATCGGGCTATCCCCGGACCGATGTCCTCTGGCTTCGTTCTTGCGAATGTGAAACGCACGTAGCCTTTATTGGAGCCGTAGACGCTGCCCGGCACAAAAACGGTTCCTGCCTTAATCGATTCCTCCAGCAGCTTGCCTTCTGGGATATTCGGTTTTAATTTGCACCATAGATGCAATCCACCGTCTGGCATTTGAAAATCGATAAGATCAGGCAATTCCTTCTGCAACGATTCGATAAGCAAATCCCGTTTAAACTGCAGCTGAGCACGAAGACGATCCAACTGCGGATCGAAATAGGACGATTGAAGAAATTGTCCCGCCACCAGCTGCGGGATGATGCTTAATCCAAAATCCATCTGCTGCCTAGCATCCGCAAGACGATCCACAATGGAGCTAGGCGCTACCATCCACCCGATCCGCAAGCCGGAAGCGGCGATTTTGGAGAATGAGCCTATATAAATAACGGAGCCCATCGTGTCGATTGCTTTCAAAGGCTGAGGTGGCTCGCCTCCATACGAGGTTAGGCTGAATGGATCGTCTTCTACAATAGGCAGGCCAAGCTCGCTTGCCAGATCAAGAACTTGCTTGCGCCTCTCCGTACTTAGTACTGCTCCTGTCGGATTCTGGTAATTCGGATTCAGAAACACCATCTTGATGCGGTGTTTTTTGTACAAATCGCGAATATCTTCCGGCTGTACGCCTTCATTGTCGACGGGGAGGCGGAATAAACGAAGTCCAGCCGACTGGAACAAAGGCAGCGAATAGCAGTAGGAAGGATCTTCTATCGCAACGGCATCGCCGGGAGACAGCAGGCATTGCGTAATTAAATATAACGATTGTTGAGAACCCGATGTTATCAGGATGGACGATTCCGTTGCCTTGATTCCGCGATATCGGTGAAGATAATCAACTAAAGACTGTCTTAATAACATCGAGCCTTGAGGATTGTCGTAACCCAAATAAGCGGTATAATCATGTTTGCTCATTAACGCGGCGATTTCAGCAGTAGGCGCTAAATCAGCCGATAGTTCACCGCTCGCAAAATCGATTAGCGTAGGCTGTTGAGCCAGAGCTTCGCGGATTCTTCGCATAAACGGCAAATTAGGAAGGAAGCTTCCTCCTTCGGCGAATCGGCTCCAGTTGGGCGTATGTTTGGGGGTCGCCCCCCATTTGGACGTACTAACCCGTGTTCCGCTGCCGATCTGGCTTTCGATAATGCCCAAAGCCCGAAGCTCGGCGAAAGCCGATATGATCGTACTGCGGTTCACTTGAAGCTGCTCGGCCAGCTTCCGTTCCGAGGGAAGCAAGCTGCCGGGAGGGAATTCGCCATATGCTATCCGTTGCTCCAAATGGTCGGCAATTTGCTCGTAAAGTGCTTTTGTACTGCTCCGATCAAGCTTCCACATCTTATAATCCCCTTGAATAATCAGATCATATAACCCGTTTGTATGATTTCTATCATAACACTTATGTATGAATACTTGGAGGTGGGCGGCATGGGAGCGAAAACGATAATGACCGGCTTTATGTCTGCTTTGCTCGCCTGCACGGGCGGAGCTATCATGATCGTACAAGCTGCTCATACCGCCGGGTTATCTAAGCCCGAGCTCGTCTCGTGGTTCACCTCCGCCTATGTCATCGGAGGATTATTGAATCTGCTGTTGACCTTGAAATACAGAATACCGTTTGCAGGAGCGCATTCGATTACGGCCACGGCTTTCTTAGGTACGGCTGCCGTCGGCTTCTCCTATTCTGAGCTGGCAGCTGCATTTATAATGTCGGGAATCCTTATTTTAGCGGCGGGAGTCTCCGGATTATTTTCGAAAGTGTTGAACCTAATTCCTAAACCATTAATCGACGCTTTGCTGGCAGGCATTCTGTTGTCTTATGTTATTGGAATCGTTCCGGCTGCCGTCAGCTTTCCTTATGCCGGACTGTTGGCCGGAGTCGGCTATTTCATAATGCCTAGATTGTCCAAAAGACTACCACCGGTATTATGGTCACTTCTGCTCGGTCTAATCGGACTTAGCTTCGAATATCATTATCCCGCCTTACCGCATGCCGAGTATATCCCTCCATTAATAGTGATTCCGCACTTCACCATGGAAGGGTTGCTGTCGATTGCAGTTCCGATGTCTGTACTAATCTTGAGCAACGATCTTGCCGTAGCGCTTGCATCGCTCAGAAGCAATCAGTATGATCCCCCCGTGAATAAAGTGTTAACGGCATCTGGATCGGCAAGCATTGTCGCGGGTTTGTTTGGGGGGAACGCTGCTAACGTCGGAGGTTTGATGAGCGCCCTCTGCAGCAGCGCGGAAGCGGGAGTTAAGGAGCATAGATACAAGGCGGCACTTGTGTCGAGCCTGATTGTGATAAGCTTTGGAGCATTGTCATGGAAAGTGATCGACATGATTAATGTCTTGCCGTCAGCATTCGTAACGATAATGACAGGCTTCTCCTTATTGGGGTTGTTTATTGCTGGGTTAAAGAACGCTTTTTCGGATAAAATGCTGCGAATTCCCGTAATTGTGACGTTCACGATAGCTGTGCTACATATTCATTTGCTAGGCATCTCCACGCCAGTTTGGGCGTTATTGGCCGGCGTGGCTGTGATGAAGGTGCTGAAGCGGGCGAAAGCGACTTCGTATTAATCATTATAAATCGAGATGCATGCTGCCTATCTTCATTATAGTAGAAGCAAGGATGGAAGGAAGAACGGCGGCTTCCCTGGCTGCATTGTGAGCAAGTCTATGGAAGTAGTTGTTTTTTTTGTGTTTGCTAATATACTTGATTTGAACGTCCACCTCGGGGAACAGCCCATTGAGGTTAGCTAGAGCAGCTAATAGTTCATTTCTTCCTTGCTCGTCATGAGGATGCGCGAAGCGGTCTTGTGCAATTATACGCAAAATACGGCTGCAATCCGTAAAAATGACGGCGATTTTGGGGCGAAGCTCCAATAATGCTGCCGAAAGAGTTTCCAAACTTAGCACGATGGCCTGCATTTCGCCGTAGTTCGAACCTTGATCCCGATCGATTGGCAGCTTCTTGGCCGTGATACTTACTGTTCGACTATATACCGCGCAGCAAGCTGCTCCGTAATCGTTGTGCGAAACGAAGCCGGCGTAATCGCAATAAAGGAACATCGTTCCTTTATTTATGATATTTTGCCGTTGGCTAGGGCTTGCGAGTGCTTTTTTGATTAGCTTGTACTTGATAGCATCCATGAGCGCATCTCCTAGTGATGATTATGCGATCAGGATAAACCGATTGGCTCGTATTTAAACCTGCACGGTACATAGGAAGGAGTATCGTTTATGACGGATCACCATAAAGCGGCTGATGCTCATCAGGCGGAAGGGCTGCTGAAGACGAAGCTCTATTTGCCCGATAGTTCCCCTTCACATATAGCGCGCGACAGATTGAATCAACAGCTTGAATGTTCACTAGGTGCTCGTCTTACAACGGTTGTCGCACCGCCCGGGTTCGGCAAGTCGACGCTTGTAAGCAGCTGGATTCGGCAAGCGGGACTGAGCAACGGCTGGGTATCCCTTGATGCCAAGGACAATGATCCGTTGCGATTTTGGCGTTATTTGCGTGGCGCGGCGATGCAAGCGCTCCATATTAATCTATCTGGGGACCTCGGAGGGTTCGAATCCGCCGAGAGGCTATCGGCACAACTGCTGAATACATTAATAGAATTATCGCAACAAGACGAGCCTTTGATGTTAGTCCTCGATGATTATCATGTGATCACAACCGAATACATACACGAGTCGATGTACGATTGGCTGATCAAGTTGCCCACGTCGGTGCACCTGATGCTAATCAGCCGGCATGAAATCCCAATTCCGCTAGGCGCTTTGCGGGTCAAAGGAAGACTGAATGAGCTTAGTCTATCGGATCTGCGCTTCACTGATGCAGAGATAGATTCTTATTGGAGCAAACAGATTGGAGCCCCTCCGGATCGCATGACCCATGGCCATCTCGTTCGTAATACGGAAGGGTGGGCGGCGATGCTGCAGCTTTCAGCACTGTCCTATTCTAGCGGATCATTAGGCGGCGTGATCAAGCCGCTGACCGGTCGCAATCGGCATGTGGCTGATTATTTGATGGAAGAGGTATTCAGTCATATGACTGAAGAAAGTAAGCGATTCTTGTTCCAAACGTCGATACTTGATCGATTATGCCCTTCTTTGTGCAGTGCGGTTATGAATGAACCCGATTCGAGAGATAAAATGCAGCAGCTCGTGCGCCGGGGATTGTTTCTGATTCCCCTTGATGATGAACGAGAGTGGTATCGGTATCATCATCTGTTCGCGGATTTCCTGCGCGTTAAGCTTCAGGACGAAGACAAAGCAGCGATCGCCTTGTTGCATAGCCGAGCGGCTGCATGGTACGAACGACACGGCTTCCTGGAGGAAGCCATAGAGCATGCGCTATCTGCTAAAGAGGAGAGCAGGGCGTCAACATGGATACAGCGGCATGCCCATGTCTGGTTGAAGGGAAGAGAGACGGCAATGCTTCGCCGCTGGCTGGAGCGGTTGTCTGCGGATACCGTGAATGAGCCGGGCAATCTGCTGCTTTTGCTCTGGATTGATTTAATGGATGGAAAGACAGCATTGGCCGAGGTACTGCTTCGCAAGCTTAATACGGAACTAGAGAGTATGAAAGCAGATCCGCACACCTCGGGATTTGTACGCATGCGGGAAGAGGTCCGTATTATTGAGAACTTTCATTCGGTTATGAGCGGTAATTTCGATCGGGCGCTTGCGCTCATTCAAGAGTACGGGGAGAGAGAAGACTTGCCTGATCCCGAGACCCCGCTGCTGCTTAGTCTAGGACTTGAGCTTAATGAAGGAACGGTACCCTTTATTCGAGGTAAATTCGGATTTAACGGCCGGATTGATTATGCCGAGAGCTATCATCTCGCCTACGGTGAATTTATTGAGAAGAACGGTATGCATGAGAGTACCTTTACATCCTACCAGCAGACGGCAATGGCAGAGATTTGTTATTTGAACAACGAGCTGCCGCTCGCAAGAAGTTATGCAGAAGAAGGACTTAGGTTGGGCAAAAAATTCGGTATAATCGGTTCTTACGTTCCATCTGTCCTCCTATTATCGAATATTCTGATCGCGGAACGGCGTATTCAAGCATCGCTTGACCTCATAATCGAGGCGATGGAGCATTTGCGCATTCAACATCAGCAAACTTCGACCTGGTATAACATGCTTGTAGCAAAGACGGCACTGCTTGAGCTTCAATTAGGGAGCACGCAATTTGCGCGTAATTGGGCGGATGAGCGCAAATGGAAGTCGGCAAGAGGGACTGTTTCTAGCAGTGACTTGTACCCTAACGATGAGGATTTCATTTATATTCAGATCTTAACAGGTTTAGGAGATTGGGAAGAAGCCTATGAACTAGCGCTTGATGCAAGTAATTTCGCAGCAAAACGAGAGAATCCGTTAAGTGAGCTCCAGGCGCTTCTCCAGCTTAGCGAGCTGCACGCGAACCGGAACAATTCGGTTGAGAGCGGACGTTTGCTGTTTTCAGCGGTTCGGGTTGGCTGCCAGTATGATTGCATCCGGCCGTTTCTGGACGCGGGACCTGCTATTATGCAGCGTCTGGGCAAATATGAGACGGTTTCTTCACTCTCCTCCATGTGGTCGGACAAAGAACTGGCTTTTATCCAAATGCTCGGTCGTCATTCGGGAACTGCTGGACAGGGGGATATGCAGGCCGTAACCAAAGTGTCCATAGATGCCTTAACTGCGAGAGAGAGGGAGGTATTGCTCCTCATGGCGCAGGGGTTATCGAATAAAGCCATTGCAGCGGAGCTTGTTCTGACGGAAGGTACCGTGAAGCTTCATCTTCACCGGGTGTACAGCAAGCTTCAGGCGCAGGGCCGGGTACAAGCTATCCGTATTGCGGAGAATAGCGGGCTGCTCGGCAAGTTATAACCTTCTTCTATATCTTTCGATAGACGCTTCCCGTACTCATCCGAAGGTAATATGGGAGTATAGCGAAAGCGAGGAGGAGAAATAACGTTGAGAACGGATTACGATATCATTATTGTAGGCGCTCGAATTGCGGGAGCGACGCTAGCGTATGAGCTGGGGCGTGCCGGTTATGAAGTGCTGCTCGTCGATAAAGGACATTTTCCAAGTGACGTGTTATCCACCCATAATGTATTCAATAATTCACTCTCGATATTCAGAGAGATGGGGATACTGGATAAGCTGCTCGCCACGGGGACTCCGACTTATAAGCGGGCCTATGTACAGCTGGAGGATGCCGTCATTGAAGGGACTTTTCCCGAGGTGAATGGAGAATTAGAATGCCTATGCATTCGTCGGACCCATTTGGACCATATTTTATTTGAGCATGCTTGTTCGGTAGACAGCGTCCATGCTTTGCAACAGTTTCGGGTGACCGGGCTGCTGCGAGAAGGTGAGGTTGTGAATGGTATCGAGGGCGTACATTCCAGCGGAGATGCTGTGCAATACAAGGCCAAGCTTGTAGTAGGTGCGGACGGCAGACGGTCAACGATACGCGCATTGGCTGGGAGCAAATGTTTGACGTCAACGCCTACCGACTTTGCTTCTTATGTCGGTTACTTCAAAGGATTTCGTCAAGATGATGGCCCTTGCTCGGAATTTTATAAGCTAGGGGAATATATCGCGATCGTGTTCCCGACCAGTGATCAGCTTCATGTTGTCGGATTGATGTTTCCGTTTACGAACACGGACTTGCTTAGCCGTATGAAGGAAAATGCGGAGACGGGCTTCCAAGAAGCCATTCAGACCGGTTTCGGAGAAACATCCTTTGCCCAGAGACTTGGGGAAGCCGAAGCTGCGGGTCCGATTCGGGGGTTGCTCGGTTATGACAATGATTGGCATGAAGCAATGGGCAAAGGATGGGCTTTGATAGGCGATGCCCTTACGTTCAAGGATCCCGCGGTCGGGCAGGGCATGCATGATGCCATGTATAGCGCCCGAATGCTGAAGGAGGTTCTTGTCCGGCACGGGCTGGAGAACTTCGAATGGGAGAAGATGGCGTCGCATTATGAAAGCGAGCTGACGAGCAAGTTTCAGCCCATGTTCGGATTAGCTTGCGAAATGACTCGCAATGTTCCGTATACGCCGGAGCAAAATGCGGTCAATCGTATCATCGCCGCTCATCCCAAGGCAACAAACGTTTTCCTCGGCATGTATAATCATGCGAACGAGCCTGCTGAGCTTGGAAGGCTGATTGGTGAAATGCTGTCAAATCCTATTGTACAGGAGTAACTGTAATCCCGGGAAACGATGACATTAGCGATACAGATGAGGAAAGCCCCGAGATCCTGTTAGAAACAGGAGCTTGGGGCTTTCCTCGTTGTTCAAGAGTGCCCGCCTACTTGGCTGTGAAGCTTGTCGGCGGCTTGCTGTTGCCGGTACTGCCCCGGGGTGAGACCTGTACGGGTTTTGAATATTTTATTAAAGTAGCTTACGTTCGCGTACCCGATTTCCTTGCATATTTCCTCGATGGAAAGTCCCAGCTGCTGGAGCAGCTCCATAGCCCGCTTGATGCGAAGCTGGATCAAATAATCGCCTACGGTCATTCCCGTAGCCTCCTTGAAGATGCGGCTCAAGTAGGAGGAGCTGCGTTGCACATGTTCGGCTACCGTATCTACGGAAATGTTTTTGTTGAAGTTCGCAGCCATATAATCGGTCGCCAGCTGCAAGGTCACGTCGGTCATCTTGGAGCGTTTCTCCCGATGATAATCGATAATCCGGTCGCACATTTCCACGAGGCATTGCTCCATATCGTACAGCGTCTCTGCGCGAGCCAGTAATTCCGTGTATGCCACCCGATCGCCGAATACGGCGGACATGTCGCCTCTAGTCTGAACGAGCGTCTTCACGATTTCTCCGCTTAGTTGGAAATACAGCTGCTGGATGTTCGCCTTGCCCAGCTTCTTGTCGATCGCGGTCTGCGTGATTTGGCGGATCGTCTTGAAGCATTCCTCCTTATCCGTCTGCAGCAGCGCTTGCTGGAGTCTCGTCTCCAGCTCATACGGATAATAATAAGCTTCTTCCTCCGCCTTCCAATCTTCAATGATAGCGTACGGCAATATTTCGCCTTTGCCGATGTACATTTTCAAATTCAGCGCTTCGATCGTATCCTCATAAGCCGAGAGGACCGACTGTTCCCCCGTGTAGATCCGGCTGACGGCGATCGTAACAGATATGCCATATCGGGAAAGCACATGCTGCTTCAGCTTCTTGGCCTGCTCCAGCGGATAGTCGTCTGCCTCCTTGGGAACGGAGAGAAGAATGACCGTCCGCTTGTCGTCCTTAGCGAACACCTCTCCGTCGATATCCGCGCCAAGCTCATCCATAAGCCCGTATCGCAATAGGTGAAAATGGAAAATGCCTTCGCTGCCTTTCACCGGATAAGGCTCCTCCAGCTCGAGCGTCAGCATGGCATACCGGTCCCAATCAAGCCGGAGTCCCAACAATTCCGCCGCCTGGTTGGCGTTGCCTTCGGGACTGCGTTCACCGTTGTTTCCGCCTTGAATGAGATCGTTCAGGTATTTCTCTTTAATGGCCGTACGGTTATCGGTAAGCAGGGAATCGACCTGCCGCTTCTCCTTCATCAGCGTCTCCCAATTGCGGATCATCGTGTCGAAGCGATGGCGGATGAAGCCTGCTTCGTCGCCCGCCGGATCAGGCGAGCCGGTCTCGTCGCGCCGGCTGTCTTCGGAAGCGCCGATATAAGAGATGACGCTTTGAAGCGGCCGGTACAATCTTCTTGATAAATAGAAGGAAATCGCGATAGCGGCAATCAAGTAAGCCGCAGCAACGGTGGCGACGATGGTTTTGATCCGGTCCATCCCTTGCAGGAGTACGGAACGCTCCGTTATGTCGACGAACCTCCAGCCGGTCAGCTCCGAGGTCGTATAGGAGACGATCCGGTCGGAATCGTCGATGTATGAGCCGCTTCCGGCGCTTAGCCTGCCGAGATCAATCCGTTGATGCAGAGACTCGCCGGCAGCGGGCTCTGCATCGGAATAGAGCAGTTCGGAGTCCGGCCCTAAGACGAGGGTGGTGCCTTTTTTGTTATGATAGTGGCTCAAATAATCGTCGAAGAGCAAATCCAGCTTTAAATTGATGACGATGGCGCCGTTCACTTGGCCGATCAAGGGCATTTTCTGAAGCAGGGTGGCGGCGGGATGATCCGGCGCGAAACCGTTCGGCCTACCTGTGATCCACGTTGTTCGGCTTTCCGATTGCTTGCTCCATATATCCAGCCAAGAACGGTCCGTAAAGGTAGAGATGGGAGATGTCTTAATTTCGGGACGGGACGTCAGGACAAGCTCCAACGGAGCGTAATATAAATAGATGGAATCGATGTAAGGACTTATTTTTTTCTGTTCTTCCACGAAGCCGGTCAAATCGATCAGGGAGCTGACGCTTAATTTGCTCCCTTTCGTCTGGTACAGGTACGACTGGGTCGCGATCATGCCGGTCGCATTATATTTGATAGCGGTCAGCTCCTTGTGAATGAGCTCCTGCTGCTGCGTCAAGATGGATTCATTGTACGCGATAGCGTTCTGGATGCTGTTGTCCGCCGAGATCGAATAGGTGACCGTGGCAATGAGCGCTACGGTGATGACGGCAATGGCGGTCAAGGTAAGAAGCAGCTTGACGAACATCGTGTTATGCTTGATCGAACGGTTTCCCGGCATCGTAATCACTCTCCTGTGATCTCTTTTGGTTGCGCTTACATTTTCGAAAGTCAGCCAGTGGCGCCAATAGGGGGATTATATCACAGATGCGCGGAGCGGGAAGCGAATGCCCGAAAAACATACGAAAAACGGAAAAACATAATTCGGATAAATCAGCCGAAAACGCCAAAAACATAAAAAAGGAGCGAAAGAAAGGATTGTGAACGCCGCCGGAGAAGGCTATCGTAAATATTGTAACCGCTCCCATTACCCGGCCGGGAGCAAGAGCGAGGATGCGGTCCATCATACGAACGTATAGGGGGAGATTGTTTTGCAATTTAGACGTAACCAATTAAGCGGTGCCTTAATGGCGGCTATCGTGGCGGTCGGCTTACTGGCAGGCTGCAGCTCCAATGCTAACAACACTACTAATAATACGAATAATCCAAATCCAAATGTCAGCACGAATCCAAGCAGCACAGATGAGGCAGAGGCGAAGCCAGTGGAAATTACATGGGGCATTCATTTCCAAGCCGCCGGAGTCGTTGAGAACTCCCAGGTTCAGAAGTGGCTGGAAGAGAAGTTCAACGTGAAGATCAAGCCCGTGAAGGTGACCGATGCGAGCATCGCGTCCGGGGACATTCCCGATATCTTCATGCTGGGCGATCCGGCCAACGTGGCGGCATACCAGAATCAAGGCGTTCTCATGAGCATCGATCCGAACATGTTAAAGGAGAAGATGCCCGAGTATTCCACCGATATCGAGAAAAACGGCAAGCTGTTCCAAACCGTTACATTCAATAACGAGCTCTGGGCGATTCCGATGTTCATCGATCTGAAGCCTTATGACCTGGCGATGCTCTGGCGCAAGGATTGGCTGGATCAAGTCGGCATCACGAAAGTGCCGGAAACACTCGACGAGTTCGAGCAGGCGGTATACGCATTCGCGCAGAAGGACCCTGACAACAATGGCCAAAAAGATACGTACGGTTTGACCGGTACGGCAACGTCCACCTGGTCCTCCGGCTTCTATTCAATCTTCGGAGCATTCGGCGTGGAGCCGACGATGTGGCATGAGAAAAACGGGGAAATCGTCAACGGCTCCGTCATGCCGGAGACGAAGGAAGCGTTGGCGAAGCTGCGTCAATGGTATGCGGACGGCGTCATCGACCCTGAATTCATTACGGATACGCAGGATTCCTACCGCAAGAAGCTCTACAATAACCGGATCGGCGTCATCGAGGAGCAGATTGCCAAAGGCGCGCTTCCGGAATCCGGTACCGTGACGGAGATGAAGTCCTTGAATCCGGAATCGGAGCTCGTATTCGCGAAGAATCCGGTAGGCCCCGGCGGCGACGGCTCATGGGATTGGGGAGTGAAGAGCAACTTTGTCGTTATCGGCAACAAGGTGAAGGAACAGCCGGAGAAGCTCGCGAAGCTGTTCGAAATCTTGCGCGCACAGAGCACCGACGAGGAAACGATCAACATGACGACCCTTGGATTAAAGGGGACACATTGGGATTTCACGGAGAGCGGAGCGACTTCGGGCGCTACCAAGTTCCTAACCAACTTCGAGAAGCAGGAGCAGCGCGACCAAGAAGGCATTCGCCTCTTCTCGCTCGGCAACATTACGACGCAAGCGTACCGCCAGAAATATTCCAATCCGAAGCTGAACGAAGCGATCCAGACGTATTCGTCCGCCCCGGGGCACACCGATGCGCTGTTGTTCTCGGCATTGCCGTCCGATGGGAAATACAAGTCCGACCTGACATCGCTGATGCAGAAATACTTTGCCCAAATTATTAGCGGCGAAATTGCGCTCGAAGAATTCGACAAGTTCGTAACGGAATGGAAGGCTAGAGGCGGCGACGAGCTGACGAAGGAAGCGAACGAGATGTACCAGGCGCAATTCAAAAAATAACCGAATCCGCTGACCCGCAAGGGCCGGTTAAGCCTAACGGCTCTTGCGGATAAGGCGGCCAAGGTTCAAGGAAGTGTAGCATGAAAACCATACGCAGGCATGGAGAGCTCTTTACGCTGTTTCTGTTTTCGTTTCTGTTTTTCTTCATTTTCAAATACGGGCCGTTGTACGGCGTCATTATAGCATTCAAGGATTTCCGGGTCGTAGACGGGGTATGGGGAAGCGCGTGGGTAGGGCTTCAGCATTTTCAAGAGCTGTTCCAAAACAGCGACTTCTATCGGCTGCTCAAAAACACGCTGCTCCTTAATTTTTATTTGCTGCTCTTTGCTTTCCCGGCTCCGATTGTATTGGCGCTGCTGCTTAACGAGGTTCGATCCCGGTATTTCCAACGATTCATTCAGACGACGATGTATTTGCCCCACTTCGTTTCTTGGGTCATTATGTCGGGTCTGATCATCTATTTTCTATCTCCGACGACCGGCGTCGTAGGCGATATCGTAGGATGGTTCGGCGGAGAGCCGGTCTTCTACATGGGGAAGAAGGAGTACTTCCGCTCCATCGTGGTCTTTTCCGCTATTCTGAAGGATCTCGGCTGGGGCTCGATCATCTACTTCGCGGCATTGTCGGGAATCAACCCGGAGCTGCAGGAATCGGCCATCATTGACGGCGCGAACCGCTGGCAGAGGATCATTAAGATTAATATCCCGTCGATCATGCCAACCGTGGCGATCATGTTCATCTTGAGCTTGGGCGGTTTCTTAAGCGCGAACTTCGAACAAATCATCAATATGCTTAACCCGGTTACTTATGAAACCGGCGATGTTATCGACACTTACGTATATCGGGTCGGTCTGCAGCAGTTCCAGTACAGCTACACGGCGGCGATTGGCTTATTCAAGTCGCTGGTCGGTCTTCTGCTCATACTAGGCGCCAATCTGACCGTAAGGAAACTGAGCCGAGGGGAGAGCGGGTTATGGTAGAAGCAGGAGGAAAGTCAGTCAAGAAGGACAAAAAATGGCAGGATCGCATAGCGCCTGCTATGATCTACATCGTGTTAACGATGCTTGCGCTTGTCGTCGTATATCCGTTCATCCATGTGATCGCGGTTTCCTTCAGCGGCCGCGGGGAGGCGCTTCGGAGCGGCTTCCACTTCTTCCCCCGGGACTTCGAGTGGACGGCTTATCGGGAGCTGCTGGACTATCCTTTCATCTGGTCGGGCTATGCGAATACGCTGTTCCGCATGGGCGTGGGCACCTTTCTGACGCTGCTCGTCACCGTCTGCGCGGCGTATCCGCTGTCGCGGCCCGATTTTCCGATGAAGCGCGCTTTGGTGCTGCTCCTGCTGTTCACCATGATCTTCGACGGGGGCATCGTACCGAATTACTTGTTAATCAAAGAGCTCCATCTGCTGAATTCGCTATGGGTCTATGTATTGCCAACGGCGGCCAACGCCTTCCAAGTGCTGGTGATGCTTTCGTTCTTCCGTTCGATTCCGGACGCCTTGATCGAAGCCGCCCGCATCGACGGGGCTAGGGATATGAAGATTTTGTTCCGCATCGTGCTGCCGCTCTCGATTCCGTCGTTGGTAACGATCGGACTTTGGTCGATGGTTCATCATATCAACGCGTTCATGGACAACCTGCTGTACGTGACCGATCAATCGAAGTACGTGCTGCAGCAAGTCATTAGGCAAATTCTTATTGAAAACAAGCTGGATCCTTTCACGACGGCAACGAATCTGGTGCCGCCCGCGCCGGAGAGTCTGAAGATGGCATCCGTCATCGTATGCTCGTTGCCCGTGCTCGTGGTATACCCGTTCTTGCTGAAATACTTCGAAAAAGGGACGATGATCGGATCGGTGAAAGGTTAAGGTGCAAAGTGTAAAAGAAAAGACTCGCAGCGAAATGGCTGCGAGTCTTTAATTAGTTGGAGTTGAATGGATCTCAGAGATTTTGTCATTTATTTGGCTCTTTTTAGAGATGTCCTGGCCTTTTGAGTGGATTTAGTACAGTCAAATGGATGGAATCGATCCGATATCAGAGTTTGATTGGATTTAGTACAGTCAAACGGACGGAGGAACCTTTGTTGAGGGGTGAAATGCCGGTTTTGACTGTATGTTTTCCATTCAAAAGTCGCTTAACAGGCGATTGGGACCGATTAGACTGTATGAAATGCAGGCAAATGAGGCTGAATATTTTCATTATGATCAAATGAAAAGCTGGACCTCGAATTCCGCTGTAAAGCGATGTTCGAGGTCCTTTTTCTCGTTAATAGTTGGTTCTAGGAAGAGCTCAAAAGCAGCTCAGGGAACACCCAAGCGTAGGATTGAAAATAGCCGCTGTTTCGATTCCGATTGCCGATGATCGGGCGATAGGTGGAAACGAATCGTTCGTAATCGGAATCCTCGTACACCGCGGACATCGCCTCGAACAAATCGAGCGGCCATGTATCGGAGGCGAGAGGTGCGGGAACGCTCTGCTCCTTGTCGTACGGCCATTCCTCGGCATGGCCGTCCGCGTAATAGAGCAAGGTGTCGAGCGCTTTCTTGATGGTTTTGCCGCTTGGCGACGCCCAGCGGAACAAATCCTCGCCGGTAAAGTCCAGAATCTGCTTGCTCGCAGCCGTAAGGGGAGCGAGGGCGAAATAATGGTACCAGATGGCCTTCGTTCCTCTTGTTGTTTCTTCCGGGATGAATCCCGAAAGCGCAATCGAAGCATCGATATGCTCCTTGAAATGGCCGACTTTCTCGGCGAAGCGATCTTTGTCGCCCATGAAGCGGAACAGCGAGAGCTGGGCGTACATGCTCCAGCTCCACCAATTGTTCCGGAGCGGGATACGATCCCACTCCGGCAAGCAAACCTCGGTCATCCAACGGACGAATAGATCGCGTTGCTCCTTGCGCCAGCCTTCATATTCGCCGATTAGCAGCGCCGCTTGTATAAATCCTGTTCCCAAGTAGGCGGACACAAGCGGGCCGTCATCGCCCGCCAATTGCCGATTGACGGCCGCCCAGCCGCAGATTAGTGCTATTGCTTTATCGGCGTAGGCATTGACGCCAGTCAGCCTGTACGCCATCGCTGTCGTAAAGGCTGCCTGAGCATCCGCTTCCATAAGCCGCTTGGCAGCCTGATGCCCTGCCGCATCGAAATAAAAGCCGGGAATCGTCCATACGGGAACGGCATGGCAGCAAACGGACAGACTTTCATCGGCAAGCCGGAGCAGCGCGTCCATAGAAGCAGTCGTTTTATTCATAAGCGCGTATAATCCTTTCCCTTAACTTGATTATGGCATTCGCACAATGTTATTTGGGCTCCACTTCATCAATCGTCAGTCGGTATTGGAGATTCCGCATATAGGTGCCATCCGTATTCCGGAATACGAGTCCGAAGCGGATAGCTTCTTCCGTACCCGACACGATGGCGATAAGGCGGTTAATGCCGGCTTGCAGCTCCAAACGATCCTCGGGATCGGGGACGAGGCTGCCGTTGAAATATATTTCGTAATGGCAGTTCGCAGTCACTTGCAGTTTGCCGATGCGCGTTTCGTCAGCAGGATGGGTTTCCGATTCCAGCAGATGCACGAAGCAGCTCAGAAACCATTTCTCGCGGCCCGGATTTTGGATGCGGAATACTCCGTCGTCGCGGCCGCGTTCCTTCTTCTGCATCCAACCGTACAGTCCTTCTCCCAAATTGTTAAGCGAAAATTCAGGATCGGTATAATAGGCTTTCATTTCTTCGAAATCTATATAAGGCCGGCAGGGAAGCGCCATCACCTTCTCAACGGACCAAGCAGCATCCCCCTTCGCATGAGTCAGAGGTTCGTCTTCGAACGCCGCGCCAAGATTGGCGAGCAGCCTCGTATATAGACGGAGGGACTTATCGCTCTCCGGCTCTAGAAGAAGCTGGGATAACAGAATGCGACCTGCGCCCGATTCCGTCAGCAGCACATAATGTCCCGAAGGCTGAGCCTTGTCGCGATTCAGCTCCACGAGAGCCAATCTGCTGTATTCATCCGTATGCTGCCCTGCAAAATAATCCTTCCATGCCGTTCCTTCCACGCTCGTGCAAAGCGCGGACGTATCGTCCGCCTTCAAGCTGTACGAAGCGAGCGGACGGTTCACGACTTCCCGGGGGGACAGAAATACTTTGTCGAAGCCGAACAAGTCGACCGGGCTTAATCCTAGCGTTTCAGGCAAACTGTAGTCGGCCTCCAAGTGATAGGTTTCCTGCTTGCGAAGCGTGACAGGACGCTCCAGCAAAGCGCTCAAAGCGGATTCCTGAGAGGTATCCGCAGGAAGGATAACAACTTTGCCGCCTTTTGCCGCATATTCCCGTATCGCATGAGCCGATTTCGGCTTCGCGAGCAAATGAGGCTCGGCGAGTAGGAGGCCGTATACCTCAAGATAAGCAAGCGTCGGATCCGGCAGCACGTCGAAGGTCAAGTTAAGCTTGCGAAGGAAATCATCGGCTTGCCCGCCCGGTTCTACGATAGCTCCCGTGCGTACTTCGTTCGTAGCGATGTTCCCAGCGTATGCAAGCAGATTGCGAAGCAGCAGGCAGGCTTGAGGCACGTCATGGAAGCCCGCCGTTAGCTCCAGCTGGTTGGCGATGAAAAGTCCATTGCGGCTCCGGTATTCGATGAGCGGAGACCATAGATCACCGCCGTCGCCGAAATCGCCTGCGCTGCATTCCAATATCATCGTGAAGTTTCCTTGGACGGGCTTCTCGAACGCAGCATGAACAATCGGAAGAGGGCCGTCCTCGTGAAGCTCCTCGTGCCAGAACATCAAGTCGTCGTTGTCCAGACCCTGCAGGACAGGATGATCGTAGCTGCCGGAGTGGGCTCTGATGAACTCCTGCCTGGAGACTGCCAGATTGCCGAGGGACAGATCAGGCTGCTCCAGCAGCACGACCCGTCCGCCGCCGGCGACAAAATGATTGAGCGCCTGCTCAAGCCGACCGTCGGTATCCTCAAGCTTGCTTCCCGCAATCAGCAGATGATCGGGCGAAAGCTGTGCGATTCTCGCAGGATCAAGGCGCGTGCATTCCGGAAGAAGAGCGTTAATCACGGCGTAATCCTGTTCGCCGCCTACGTATACGACCGGTCTCCCAACATGAAGGGGATCGGTCTTGAGACGTGAAGGATAGAGCTTGTAGCTTATATCAAGCTCATGAACCGGTACGTCATCTAGCTGCATTACGGCGTGTAGCTGCAGAACCGATACCGAACGAACAGGCTCCGGCCTCCATGTGACGGTTGCGGTCGCGCGATCAGCCGGCACTTGCGCAAATTCGAGCAGCTCGCTGTGAATGAGCTTGCCGCCTTGCCGCACTTCGAATGCAATGCGCGTCCGGCGCGGTTGCATCGTATCATTGTATACGTCGAAGCTTCTGACAATCGGCTTGTCGTCAAAGAAGGAGCGGTTATATTCAATAGCAATCATGGTGGCGGGCTTGAAGGAAGCGGCCAGCATGTCGAACGACGTGTTTTTCACATATAACGGATATGGTTCCGGAAGCATGCCATTGTTCAGAGATAAGGAATACCGCGGGATGACAGTCGGCTTCGGTCCCGGAGTATCCAGGCTGGCTACCGAAAGCGGAATATCCCTCTCGGGCATGGCGCGCATGAAGTAATGGGCAAAGTTGAAGGTGGATATTCCGGATACGCCTTGCCGCCTCGCATATTCGATGAACAGCCGTTCTTTCTCGGCCAGTCCTTTTACACATTCATCGGTATTCCGATACGCTGCATGTCCTACGTACATACTGCTATTCTGAGGACATACATACCACCAGCCGCCATGCTCGCCGAATACGAGAGGCGACTTCCGATCCCACTGCGCGATCGTGCCGTCAATGTTGTAGTGCAAGCTCTCGACCTCGGTAAGCTCCTTGTGAAGGAGCCGGTTGTCGCCTTCAAGAATGATAGGCCGAGTACCATCGAGCTCGCGAATGATGTCCATCATGGATGGGATTTGCTGCTTGAAGCGGTCGCGTCCGTCTACCCAGCGCATCTCGTTCTGCAGGCTCCACATGATAACGGAGGGATGATTCCGATCCCGTTCCACCAATCTTCGGACATGGTTCTTGCAGTTGGCGATAAAATCGGGATGATCCGCCTGCATCGACTTGCTGGAGCCGTATATAGCGGTTTCGTCGACGATCAGCATCCCTTCTTCGTCGGCAATATCCAGATAGTAGGAAGGGTGGGGTTCGGCATGGAGCCTGACACTATTGACTCCAGCTTCTCTGCACATACGGTACCAATTACGCACATATGCCTCCGTTTGCTGCAGGGCCCCTTGAAAATGCCATGAATCGCCGCGCAGGTTGACCGGCGTACCATTAAGGATGAAACGAGATCCTTCCGTCCAGATTTCGCGGAAGCCGAACCGCTCCGACACAACGTCTATGACCTGATCGCCATCCAAAAGCTCGAGCTCTAGTCGATAGAGGAACGGTTGATCCGGGTTCCAAAGCTTAGGGTTCGTCCAGTCGAGTCGGAAGGCGACAGGGACGTTTTGCCCCGCCTTTGGGATGCTAGCTTCGGCGCAGAGAACGGGAGCGGAAGTTGGCCTGCCGGCTTCCCGGACATTCAGCCGTACTTTGAGCGGCGGTTCGTGTGATAACCGAGGCGGATCACCAAACGCAACTCTAGCATCCACTTCCAATCGCTTTTCCCGGACTGACGTGCGAATGGCGACATCCGACAACGTAACGGCAGGCCTGCTCTCCACATATACATCATGCCAAATCCCTCTAGCCATGGCGCCATACCAAGAACCGACTAGGCCGGTAGTCTTGGTTTGTCCGGAAGGCAGCGTCACTTTGTCGAAGTTGCCGCAGACGACATGCAGCCGGTGCGTGGTTCCCGCCTGCACGTATTCCGTCACATCCGCCAGAAGCGGCAGATAGCCGTCTTCCCATATCGCGATCAATTTGCGGTCCAAGTAAACGGCGGCTTTTTGCATAATGCCGTCAAACCGCAAGAAGATGCGTTTTGCGCCCTCCGGCATCGTATCCGGCAGCCGGAACTCCCGATGAAGAACGCCTGCATCGGCCCGCGTCCATTCCTTCGGATAACCGTGCAGATCATAAGGGGCATACCCGTGTTCGGGTATCTCTCCGAAGCTTTTTCCCGAAGCCCGAACGTAGGAAGCCCTCCAGCTGGAGGGCACCTGTATCTTACGATCGTCATAATCAAGCTCCGTTGGGAGGTCAAAGCCCGAGCGGTTCTCATACAAGGGCATGAATTCCCATTCGCCGTTCAAGCATATCGATGTTCTCATCACTGTACGCTCCTCTTCAATCGCAGTCAGTCAGTCGTCGTCATGCTTGAATCACCAAGGGGATTTCCAGCCAGATGAGAGAGCCATCCGTCTCTTCGTCCCACATGATGAAATGCGGCTCCATCGCCTCCGACCAGTCCGAGGGCGTGCCCGAGGTGGAGAGCTTGCCTTCGTATGGAGGAGGTTCGATGGTGGCCGGCAATTCGGAATAAAAAAACATCAAATTCTCATGAAGGGCGATCATCCCGTATTTGTCCCCGTCGCCGGGACGTTCCTCTTGGTATTGGTAATGGTAGAAAATATAACTGGCCACCTGTTCCGGCTTTAGCCGGGCGATTCGGGCAAATGGCTTTGACGCAGTCTCGTTCCGTCGCCATTGCTTCCCGCTCACAGGCTGCTGATAGTGGAAGATGTCCATCATCGGGACCCATTTTCTGGAGATGTCCGTTCCCGGCCAGTCCACCAGCTCCGATTCGCAATCGTGGAAGAGACGATGGGGATCGACGTGCTCCGAAGCGCTTTCGAAATAAACAAACAACTGGGCACCCCAACGGAACAAGCTAAGCTGTCGAATGCCAAGGTCTTTCATTCGGCTCTTAAGCTCGGACATTATATCGCGGAAATACGATTCAGGATCGATGCCCTTACGGCATTGCGCCCGGTAGTGATAACGCTGCATATGTCGCCTCCGGTTGTTATTCGCCAGTCTGTCCTCGTTGCCGCTCATACCAATAGCCGGGTACTCCGCGCTCCAGTCGCATTAAAGCTTCCAGGTAAAAATAGTCGCCCCAGATCACATAATCATCCGGAGAAATATCAAGCCGGACGGCGTAGGAGCCTCGATTGAGAAGTCCTTGGGCATCTTGTTCTCCCTTCGTGGAATAGCTCTTGGCAAGCGCCGTGACCATTCGTTCGGCCGCGCTGGTCAGCCAATCCCGATCGGCGTCTCCATCAGGAAGCCATTCGGCTATTTCGAGCATGCCGGATGCGGCGATGGCTGCAGCGGAGCTGTCCCGCTTGGTGTCCGGCACCTGCGGTACGTCAAAATCCCAGTACACGACGCCGTCCTCGGGAAGCCGATCGACAAAATAACGTGCCAATCGCTTGGCCGTATCTAGCAAATCCGGTTGCCGCATATATCGATAGGCAAGCGCAAAACCGTAGATTCCCCAGGCTTGCCCCCTTGTCCAAGTCGACCCGTCCTGGCTGCCCTGATGAGTGCCGCCGCGGATCGAATCTCCGGTCGATAGATCGAAGTAGAACGTATGGTAGGTGGAGTCATCGCCGCGGACGAGGAAGCGACGGCTTATAGCTGTTTGTTTGGCGGCAGCTTGCTGATATCGCTCGTCGCCGGTTTGCTCGTAGGCCCAATGCAGCAGGGGCAAATTCATCAGGCAGTCCACGATGATGCGCCCGCCGTTTTGCGGATCGTCCTTAGGTCCCCATGCTTGCAGAATGCCCGGCACCTCGCGCCATCTCTCTAGCAGAACATCCGCGGCTTGCAGCGTAATCGAACGGGATTGTTCATCCCTTTCTAAAATCCAGTGTGCTTTGGTAGAAAGCGAATATAGAAATCCGATGTCATGGTGGTCCAGGTTGACCCGATTCTCGAGACGTTCGCGGAAGCTGGCTACCGTATTCAGTGCGGCATCTCTATAACGGGAATCGTTGGTGTATTCATAAGACAGCCAGAGAATTCCGCTCCAGAATCCTTCGGTCCAATCATTGTTCGGAGTCAATCGGTAGATCCGGTCTCCTTGGGAGCTCGTAAGGGGGAACTGGTCTTCAAACCGTTCGATATTTTGGGAAACGACAGTCAAAGCGTCTTCGATCGCTTGTGCCCACATGGCGGCAACCTCCATTTCTTTTGTGAAAAGCTGCCTCCATTATATAACCGGACGAATGATTCTAGGTTGTGCTAAAATATAGCTGAATTGCGATTCTCGTAACGTAGGGGGCGATAGAATTGGCTTCTCGCATCGAGCACATGGACCTGGGTCACAGCAGCTTCCACTTTGCGTTCAGGGATGAGTGGAATGATGATCATTTTCTCAAATTCCATGCGCATCAAGGTTTGGAATTGTTATTTATTCACGAGGGCCAAGGACTCGTGGAGGTAGAGGGCGCCAGCTATGAATTAGAGGGCGGAGTGCTGTTCTGTTTCCAGCCTTACCAACTGCACCGGGTGGAAATTCCGAGCCGTAAGGATGCCAAGTATGTACGAAGCAATCTTACCTTTGATCCAAGGTACTTGGAGCCTTACCTCGCTCCGTATCCGAAGCTGCAATCCTTTCTTCATTTGCTGGCCAAAGGTGCTTTGCCCACGCCGAAGTTCGCATTTGCGGAAAGCCGAATGTGTGGACTGATGGAGGGACATGCAGGGGCTATTCGGGAAGCGGGGGAGGATCAGGAAGAGGCTCACATTTTGTTTGTGATTGCTTTGTTGCGCCTTCTTCAGTTGTCGGTCATCACCCATGCGGAGTTGCCGCCTGAAGGCTGGTCTGTGAAGAAAACCGGTCATATCGAAGCCATTATGGACTGGATCGAGGAACATTTCAGGCAGCCCTTCAGTTTGGAACAGCTGGCCGGAGAGCTGCACCTGTCCTCCTACTATGTATCCCATTTGTTCAAGCAATACACCGGCGTATCCATTACGGATTACGTCACGGCTAGAAGAATTCGCGAAGCGTGCGTTTTATTGGGGAGCTCGGACAAATCGGTGGGGCAGATCGCTCGCGAGGTTGGCAGACTGAGCGCTCCTTATTTTTGCAAGCTGTTCAAAAAACATAAAAACATGACGCCGCTGGACTACCGGTCGGCGCTGCATCATTCCGCCAAGTAGTTACTTGCTTATGCCCTGCCTATTCGGGAAGACCGGTATTGCCCCGGCGTCATTCCCGTTTGTTTGCGAAACAAGCGAATGAAATAGTTGGCGTTCTCGATGCCGATGCGCTGGCCGATCTCGGATACGGAAAGCTCCGTGCCCTCCAGCAGAGATTTGGCTTGCTTGATTTGCAGATCATGCAAGTATTGAAGCGGGCTCATGCCCGTATATTTCTTGAGGCATCTGGCGAGATAGTCGAAATGAAAATGCAAACTCTGCTCCATATGCTTGGCGTCGAAGGGTCTGGTCAGATGCTGCTGCAAATAGGCAATCGTTTGATCGCAGAGCAATCTGGAGCGTGGAACATATTTGTTATGCACGGCCATTTGCAGCGCAACGAACAAGCCGGCCAGCTGCGTCTGCAGCGGCAAGGAGCTTGCGGGCGATAACGTATGATGCAGCTCCAGCATCCGCTGGAGGAACGGGAGGATGTCAGGAACGTGCACGCTTGTGAACTTCGGAATATACATGACCTGCCGGTGCGGTTCAACATCGTGATTCGTACCTTTGGCAGAAGGAAGCGACCACGGGATGTGACTGCTGTCGATCGTTCGTACTGGCTCTGGATGAACAAAATGAATCCAAATGATTTCGGTTGTCTCTTCGCAGGGGAGATGCCCGACATGCGTCCGGTTCGGTTCGAGCACAAGCATGGAGCCTTCCTTGATTTCGTAGGGCACGTCGTCTTCCGTTATATACAACGTTCCTTTCAAGACGAACAGCATGTCGTATACATCGAATGACCGGACAAAGTGCTGTTGACCCGGCGGCCAGAAGGCGTGGCCAATCAGTAATAGCTGCGGCAGCGGAGGAATCGTTAGTTCCAGACATTGCATGGCCAGCATCTCCTTTACATAAGGAATCTTTATCTTATTCTAGCATGACTTACGATCCGGAAGGTAGAAATCGTGCTATAAAAAGTCGCTTATGAACCTGTGCGCTGAGCTGCTGAGCTTATATAGTTAAGCTATACGAACCGGAAAGGGAGATATAGCTTATGCGATTCCGTCAGGTCCATCTCGATTTTCATACCTCCGAAGCGATTGCGCCGATCGGAGCCCGTTTCGACAAGAAGCAGTTTCAGGATATGCTGCGGCTGGGCCGCGTCGATTCGATTACATTGTTCTCCAAATGCCATCATGGATGGGCTTATCATCCAACGGAAGCGAACGAGATTCATCCGGGACTGGGCTTCGATCTGCTTGCGGCAATGATTGAGGCTGCGCATGAGATTGACGTCAAGACACCCGTATACTTATCGGCAGGACTCGACGAGAAGTTAGCGAGACGCCATCCGGAATGGCTCATTCGCGACGAGCATGACCATACGAATTGGGTCAAAGGTTTCATGGAGCCGGGTTATCACCAGTTTTGCATGAATTCGCCTTACCTGGATATCCTGCTCAATCAGATCTGCGAGACGTTGTCGCGCTATGAGGCTGACGGCTTGTTCCTCGATATCGTCGGGGTGCGCAAATGCTACTGCCATAATTGCGTTCAGAGCGCGCAGGAGCAAGGGATCGATCCGCGTGATGCGAAGGCGATGCGGCAACTCTGGGAGAACACGTATGCGGGCTATACGGCAAAGGTGAAGGAAACGGTCGAATCGGTCAAGCCGGGTCTGCCGATCTTCCATAATGGCGGGCATATCGCGCGCGGCCGCCGCGACTTGGCAGCCATGAACAGCCACTTGGAGCTGGAATCGCTGCCGACAGGCGGCTGGGGCTACGATCACTTCCCGTTGTCGGCCCGGTATGCGCAGACGCTTGGCGTCGATTTTCTCGGCATGACGGGGAAATTCCATACGTCTTGGGGGGAATTCGGCGGCTATAAGCACCCGAACGCGCTCCGTTACGAAGCGGCGCTCAGCTTAGCCAATGGCGCTAGATGCTCGATCGGAGATCAACTGCATCCGGACGGCCATATGGACGAAGCGACCTATGCCTTGATCGGCGCGGCTTATGGCGAGGTCGAGAACAAGGAAGCCTGGTGCGTGAAGGCGACGAACGTTGCCGATGTGGCCCTTCTGTCGCTTGAAGCGACCGGCATGCATTCGAAGGCGGAGGCGCGCAAGTCGAACTCGGATGCTGGCGCTGTACGCATGCTGCTCGAGGGGAAATTGCTGTTTGATGTTATCGATACGGAGCATGAATTTTCGGCTTATAAAGTGTTGATATTACCGGATTACGTAGAAGTTGGCGATGAGCTGCGGGGGAAATTAGAGTTTTACTTGCAGCAGGGCGGCAAAATTCTCGCAACGGGCTGGTCCGGACTGAATCCGGAAGGCCGTGCATTCGCGATCGACCTTGGCGTGCGTCATCTAGGTGCGAACCCGTATCGTCCCGATTATTTCCGCCCTCTCTTCCAGCCGGGGAGCTTGGGGGAGGCATCCTACATTTTTTACGCGCAGGGACAGAAGATCGAGCTGGATGGCGGAACTTCGCTTGGACATCGCGAGGATCCGTATTTCAACCGAGACGCGTTCACGTTCTGTTCGCATCAGCATACGCCGAGCAGCTACGCAGACGGCGGGCCGGGCATGGTGGAGAGCGGCAGCGGAATTTATATCGCGTGGAATGTATTCGAGGATTATGCGACCAAAGGCAGTCTGATCTTGAAGGAAGCGGTGCTGCATGCCTTGAATCTTCTGCTGCCCGGCAAGACGCTGCAGACGAGTCTGCCTGCGCAAGGCATAGTCACGCTTCAGGAGCAGAAGGAAGAGAACCGGCTGGTCAATCACCTGCTGTATGCGTCTCCGGTTCGCCGTGGCGAAGGCATCGAAGTCATTGAGGATATCGTTCCGCTTTACGATGTCGTGGTATCCGTGCGGACGGCAAATCCCGTGAAGCAGGTTTATTTGGCACCGCAAATGACACCGCTTCCGTTCAACCACGAGAATGACACCGTTACGTACACAGTTCCCGTGCTTGAGTGCCATCAAATGGTAGTAATCGATTATGAATGAACGAAAGAAAGGCATTTGCTAAACAACTACTTTATATAAAAGGATGATCAATCATGGACTTTAAACCACTAGCCTCATTTATCGACCGAGTGACCTCCTGGCGTATCCCTTGGGCGGAGGTGCTGGTCATACACCGCAACGAAACGGTGTTCCGCTACCGGAATGGCTTCGCTAACCTGGAAGAGCGGACGCCTATTGAAGAAGGAAGTATATTCAATATATATTCCATGACGAAGATCATGACCTGCGTGGCGGCGCTTCGGCTCGTTGAGAAGGGAGCGATTCATCTGAACGATCCGCTGTCGGACTATCTTCCGGAATACGCAGAGATGAACGTGAAGAAGAAACTTGCAAGCGGCGAAGCTGTGCTCGAGCGTGCGGAGAGGCCGATTCGGGTGCGGGATCTGTTCACGATGACGGCCGGCTTCTCCTATGATTTCGAAGCCCCTTCTATACAAGAGGTCATTGAAAGAACGAGAGGCAAAGTGCCGACGCGTTCCTTCGCGGAGGCGCTCGCCAAGGAACCGTTGTCGTTCGAGCCGGGAACCAGGTGGAATTACAGCTTATGCCATGATGTTCTCGGAGCGCTCATCGAGGTCGTGGACGGAAGATTGTTCAGCGCCTATATCCGCGACGAAATTACGGGTCCGCTGGGCATGCTCGATACAGATTTTAATCTGTCGGAAGCGCAGCGAAGCCGTCTTGCGCCCCAATACGAATATAGGGAAGAACTGGGCAAGTCTGAACGCAAGGATGGGAATCCCTACCGGATCGGAACGGAATTCGATAGCGGCGGAGCGGGGCTGCTGTCCACCGTGAGCGATTATGCGCTGTTCCTGAACGCGCTGACCAATCGAGGAACAAGCACGGACGGTGCACGCATTATATCGCCGGCGATGATCGATCTGATGCGGACGGATCATCTGACTGACCGTATGCGCGACGATTTTTTCTGGGATCCTATGCAAGGTTACGGCTACGGACTGGGCGTGCGTACGCATATCTCCAAAGCAGGCAGCGGCTCATTGAGTCCTATCGGCGAATTCGGCTGGAGCGGCGCTGCCGGCTGCATGGCCATCATCGATCCGGAATCGCAGCTGACCGTCATGTACGCCCAGCATCTGCTGAACAATCAGGAGCCTTACGTGCATCCGCGGTTGAGAAATGTCGTATATAGCTGTTTGTAATCGTAATAAAGAGCCTATCAAATGCCGGTTGCGGCTTTTGATAGGCTCTTTCGTTTTTTAGTCGCCCCAGACACTGGCATACGCATAGTTGCGAATGGTGCCGTGCCAGCGGTACCACGGCGATCCGCCTTCTTGCTGCGCATAGAACAGCGTGATTTCCGCTTCGGGATCAATGACCACATAGCAGCCGCGGGCACCGTCCCAGCCGAACTCGCCGTTTTGGCTTAACGAGTTGTTTTCCTCGCGGTCCACCAGCGTTCGTACACCAAGACCATAGCTGTAGCCGCTCTTGCTCACTCCTCCGAAATTGGCGAAATCCTGCTGCGCCTCTTTGAACAAACGCCTGGTCCTCATCGTGTTAACCGTTTCTTTACTAAGGATACGCTCGCCGTTCAACGCCATACCATAATTGCACAATGCCTCAGCGAACAAGATGTAATCGGATACGGTTGAGTAGAGTCCGCCGCCGCCGCTTTCATAAGCGCTGCCGGGCTGGATAACGAAGGTCTCGCCAATGCTCTCGGCCGAATGCGTCTTCCCGTTGAAGTTGTTGTACAGCTTACAGAAACGTTTCTCATCCTTCAGGTCAAATGACGTTTCGCTCATACCGATCCTGTCAAAAATGTTCTCCTTGAAATAGCGCCCCAGCGTTTTTCCAGACAGCACCTCGATAAGCGCCCCCAGCACCTCATGACTAGCGCCGTATTTGAAATGCGTGCCCGGCTCGAAGACTAGCGGCTCCTTCGCGAGCGCCCGGATGACATCCAGCGTTTTGCCTTCGCCGCCTGATGCTTCGATCACTTTCTGCGTTTCTTCGGTATCCCGCTGGTCGAGGCCCGCCGTCATGCTGAACAAATGCTCGATCGCGATATCGTTATGCGCAGGGCGAACTTCCTCAGATCCATCCTTCCGAATATGGCGCACGGTCATGCTCTTATATTCAGGAATATAAGCGTGGAGCGGATCACTCAATCTAAACTTTCCAGCCTCCAATAGCTGGAGAAGGGCTGTACAAGTAATTACCTTTGTTGCGGAATAGAGCCGGAAAAGCGTATTTGGTCCGAAACGGACTTGATTTTCGACATCCGAAAATCCCGCATAATGCTCAAACACAGGTTCGTGTTTGTAGTACATGGCAAATCCTAAGCCTGGAATATTTTTTTCCGTATAAAATCGATCCAGATAAGCCTCCAGCTTCGAAAAGTTCATTTTAGTCCTCCTAAAAGGTTGTTAGATTGTCTACCGATAATTACAACTCTATTATGTAAGGGTTATTCTTCCTTATCAAGTAACTTTTCGAAAAATACTGTCGCGCTTATTGTTTATCCGTGATACTATATTTATGTTCGTTTTTCTGACATAATTGCGTTATATTCAAGGGTCGAATGAATGTTTCTTGAAGACAACGGCGTCTTCCGAGATTTTGTGTGTCATTTTATATGCCATATACACTTCGTTTATTCCTGAATCAAGTTTAACTAGTGTAGATGTCTTATGTTTTCTAACACAATCAGGGGGGCTGCAAGTTGCATAAGTTATTTGGCGTTTCAATGAAAGTGATGGATAGGCTTCGTTATAAATACAAATTTATATGGATTGGGCTGCTGGTGCTCATTCCGATGTCGGTCATGTTTTATATTTTCCAGGATTCAATGAAAGGTTTAATTGATTTTACGCAAAAAGAAAAGTTGGGCGTTGAGTATATTGAACCCGTATATGCGCTTATTTCAGATATTCAACAAAGCAGAGGACTGAGCCATCGTTACGCGAAACAAGATATTTCTGTATCTGATTCGTTAATGGAGGTAAGAAAGCAAATAGAAGGCAAGTTAGAACAGTTACGGCTGACGGATGCAAGGCTGGGCAAGGAACTGAAGACGGATGATCGAATAGGCGCAATTGCCGACAGTTGGACATCGATCGCCAGTAAACGGTTAGATGATCCATCGTTATTCGACCAACACTCCTTGCTAATTGCCGATCTGATCGCTTTGATAGCGGCTGTCGGCGATTCGTCTAACTTAATTATTGATCCTGATCTGGACAGCTATTACCTCATGGACGGCATTGTGAACAAAATTCCAGCATCGATGGAAAATGTGGCGAAAATCCGCGGCATCGGTTCAGGCTACTTATCCGTCGGGACAATGGATGATGCCGGCCGCGATGAAATAATGGAGCTTTACAGTTTATCGAAAGCGTCCATAGCTGATATCTATCGGGGAGTATTCACTTCAATTGCGCAAAACGAGACACTGAAAGGCGAGTTAGCGCAAGTCAGCGAAGACAATAATCGTCTAGCGCTCTCTTATCTGTCTTTAATCGAACAAAACTTGCTCGACTTCGATAATAGACAGCTCGATTCTAATCATTTTTTTGAACAGTCTACGCTACTGATAGATGCTTACTCTAAGTTATTCGAGCTGGAGGCGTCCAATCTCGATCGCTTACTGAATATTAGAATAGATGATTATCAAGCGAAGGTGAATGCTTTTAATGCGGTCGTTCTAGCAGCTATATTGTTGCTAAGCTACGTATTTATCGGTTTCTATTTATCGGTAATCCGATCTGTAGTCTCTATCAAGGAGTCGTTAAGCTTGTATGAGCAAGGAGATCTGCGAGGCAGCGTGAATATTTCAACCAAGGATGAATTAGTAGAGATCGTTAACTCGATTCATGCCATGGTGGGCTCCTTCAAGCAAACGATACGGAACAGTACGCAAATCGTCAACAAAGTGTATGAATCCTCTTATGATCTGAGCAATCAGACCGCCCGTTCCGTAGAGTCGTTAAACGTTGTGAATCGAAATATTGACGAGCTGGCGAAGGACGCCCAGCGGCAAGCCGCTAGTTTGGATGAAAGCTCGACGGCAATGCGAGAAATTGCGATTGGCGTTCAGAGGGTTGCCGGATCTTCCTCCATCGTATCCGATGAATCATCTCACACTCTTGATGAAGCCATGCATGGGGAAGCGGTCATTCATGATGCCGTCAAACAGATGCAGCTCATTCATGATTCGGTCGACGCATCGGCCCATATCGTTCAATTTCTAGGAAGCAAGTCGAATGATATCTCGCAAATTATCGAAGTTATTAGGGAGATATCCGAACAAACGCATCTGCTGTCGTTGAATGCATCCATAGAAGCGGCAAGAGCCGGAGAGGCGGGGAGGGGCTTTAACGTCGTTGCGCAGGAGGTTAAGAAGCTGTCTGAACGATCGGCAAGCTCGTCGACACTGATTACAGGCATTATCCATGAAATTGAAGAGAATACAAAGCAGCTAGTCCGCGCAATGGAAGCTGAAGTCAAAGAAGCGACAGAAGGAATGGCGGTTATTCAGAAAGCCGATGAGCTGTTCAAAAATATTGTGCTCAATTCGGAATCGGTAACGGGCAATGTGCATGATATTTCAGCCTCCTCCGAGCAGATGTCCGCTAGCGCTGAAGAGGTAACGGCATCTATTGACGAAATATCGTATATATACACAAAATCGTCTAACCGTATGAATGAGGTGTCCACATTGGCACAATCGCAATTGGAGACAATTTCCCGCATCTCAACATCTGCTAGTGAATTGTTGGACATGGCCAATGAGTCGAAGGAGCAGCTGAACAAATTTATGCTTTGATCAATGAGAGGCAGCCGAAGCGAATCGGCTGCCTTTTTATTTTCGAAGCAGCTGTTGCAGCAATTTAGAATGATCGTATAACCTGAATATATTAAACAAAAGGATGAAAAAAATGAACGGTAATCTTTTTCACAGTAAGATAATGTAGTAGGATAACGAGATGCTCTAGCGAAGGAAAGTGAAGTTATGAAATCCAAACGGATTCAATTGAAAATATTTTTGGCGATGCTGATTTCAACCGCCTTGCCTTTATCCATTACGTCGGGAATTATCTTATATCAGGTGTCGCAGACGATAAAAGACGATCGTGATTTCGCACGCGTGCGGGTAGAAGAGGATTTGAAAGAAGCAATCGACGAGTACGCCCGCAATTTAAATGAAACCGCTTACCAAATTTATTCCAATCCAGATCTGATTCGCAGTATTGCGAGAGACGAGGAGTTTCTGACCGACAGCAGAACCTATGATACGGTCAAAGATATCAGAGAGTTTTTTCTAAGCGTTTACAATCAGTCCCGGATAACGGACATTATAGGCATGAGTCTGCAGCGGAATGACGGCGTGGAGTTGGGCAGCTTTTACCCTAAGCTGTATCCGCATCTTGAGCAGCCCTATATTCAGTCGCTGCTTGCGATTTCTCGCTCCAAAGACGATCGTCCTACGACGATTTTAAGATATGAAAGCGTTTATAATGAACCGATTATTCAATATTTGTTTCCCGTTCGTTCGCTTGGGAAGCCGGTGGGCTTGCTTGTCATTGACATGAAGGAGCAGAACTTCCGCAAGTTGGTCGAACGGTACAACAGCTTTTACAAGGGACAAATCTCGATTATCGAAAATAACAATCGAGTTTCCTATCATACGCTGCCTTCGCTCACAGGAACGGAATTCCGCGACAATGCGGGTAATCGCAATGTCATCCATATGTCTGTGCCGCTTGAGAGCAACGGTCTCGCCTTGAATTACACGTACGAAATTAATCCGAAGCTGCTATGGTACAGAACGCTCGCTATTATCGCGGTTGGCATCTCTGTAGTGCTGGCGCTAGTGATTTCATTCTTTCTTAGCTTCGGGATCACGAAACCTATCGTCAATATGCATCGGAAAATGACCCGGATCCAGATCGGCGATTACGATGCGAGAGTCGAGGTTCATTCACAAGATGAAATCGGGTTTCTAGGCAATCAATTTAATCGAATGGCTGAAACGATTCAGCAAATGATCGAACATGATTTGAAGCTGAGGCTTATGAATCAGGAATCGCAAATTATGGCTCTTCAAGCGCAAATATCGCCCCATTTCTTATTTAATACGCTGCAGATGATGTCGGGCATTGCGGATATGAACCGTGTTCCGGATTTGAAGCTGATCTGTCAAAGCTTGAGCAACATGTACAGGTACAATATGGGGCTGGCTAGCGAATGGGTTACCGTCAAGGAAGAAACGATGCATGTTCGCAATTATTTGGTTATTATCGGCAAACGGTTTGCAGGCCGTATCTCGTTCAACTTGGCGATAACCCCGGAAATTCGGGAATACGCCGTTCCCAAGCTAATCTTGCAGCCGCTGGTGGAGAACGCCGTGGAGCATGGGATTAACCCGAGCGTAAGCCATAAAGGCTTCATTCGGATTGGCGGGCGTGTGGACAAGGAGCGCGGCAGCTTGTATTTGTACGTGGCGGATAACGGGGTTGGAATGACAGAGGAAGAGCTTGACGGCGTGCGCGATCGGCTCGCGGGCCATTCGGCGCAGGACCTCACGAGAAGAACCTCGATCGGGCTGTACAATGTAAATCAGCGTATCCGGTTAATATGCGGAGAAGCATATGGCGTTTCTGTCGTTAGCCGGGCTGCCAAAGGAACACTTATCGTATGCGAACTTCCGCTGCGCAAAGGAGGCAATAACGAACATGAGAGTATTGATAGTGGACGATGAATCTGCCGTGAATGATCACCTCAAGGCGATCATTCCTTGGGAGCAGCTCGGATGGACGATTGTAGGTCATGCTTTGAACGGCAATGAGGCGATACAGCTTGTGAATGCGCATCATCCCCAATTGATAATAACGGACATTCGAATGCCGATTATGGACGGCCTCCAATTCATGGAATGGCTGAGGCGAACCGGCAATACAGCGGAAGTTATTGTGTTAAGCGGTTACGGCGATTTCGATTATTCCCGTTCGGCGTTTCTTCATGGCGCCTTCGATTACGTATTAAAGCCGGTGCAAGAGGCTGAACTGCTGCAAGTGCTCGATAGGGTGGTTGAGAAAATTCATATCAATTCGGCTGCCAAGACCGAGCAAATCCGGCAAAAGGCGGTCCTTCGCTCGGGGTTAACCGTACTTACGGACGAATTGTTCACGCATGGGGTCAGCTCGGGCGAGATCGACGAGAATGAATTGTTCGTTCGATCCGAGAAGCTGCAGATTGAGCTGCCCGAGGAGGGTTATTACATAGCCGTATTGAGGCTGCTGAATCAAGACGAGAAAGTGCAGGCTAGGTACAAGGGCGATCGAGAGGTTTTTCACTTTGCCATCCGCAATATATTGAGCGAATCGTTCGGGCTATCCGCGAAGCTCATTATTTATAGACAGCTGACCAAATCGAACGAAATCGTTCTGATCTATTCCTCCCAGGAGAAACAGGATAACAGGCTGGCCGTTCAGCTCCAAAAGCTGATCCAATCGCTGCGGACGTATGTTCAAGTGGAAGCCAAGATAGGGGTCAGCATGCACAAAACGCGACTGTCCAAGCTGTCGGCCGCATATCGGGAAGCTTCCCATGCGCTTGACTCGATGGCTTTGGATGATCTTGAGCCAATCGTTTGCTACGGCACCGCTCAAGCGGGAGACCAAGGAGCGGCGTATGCCAAAAACTATTTGGATCTGTGGAGACATATGGCTTTGCTCGTCAATACACAGCTGGAAACTGGCATTTTGCGTGACGAGAAGAGCTTGATGGCAAGACTGAATGAAGCATTCGAGGACAAAGCGCTGGCTGGCATTAGAGGGATCGAGTTAAAAAAATCGGCGTCCGACCTGTTGGAGAAAATCGAGACCAAGTGCAGGGATGAGCAAGTTTTGGTGTGGGTAAGCGAAGGCAGAAGCAAGCTGCAGGAAATGAATGTGATGCAGGTGAAGGAGCTATTGGCGAAAATATTCGAGCGTCTGTTGGCGTTATCCGCCAAAGATGCGCGCATGAAAAACGGTAAGCCGCTGATTGAGGTCATATGCCATTATATCGAGGAAAATTATAAAATCGTAACGTTAGACGATATTTCGCAGCAGTTTTTCCTGAACAAAAACTACTTCTGCACGCTCTTTAAACAATCGACGAATAAAAGCTTCATGGAGTTCGTAACCGACATACGCATTACGCATGCTAAGCGCCTTCTGAGAGAGACGGGGCTGAAAACCTACGAGATCGCCGAGCAGGTCGGTTACTTGGATCAACGATACTTCAGCCAAGTGTTCAAAAAGATCGTTGGACAGCAGCCTTCGCAATATAGGCAGTCCCAGCTATCCTAATATATTCAACATTGCTGCGAAGATTGTCGCATAGGATCCGTGATGCCCACAGGCTAGAATGATACATGTAAGGAACAACAAACGAGAGGGGATCCATGCATGAAAGCTAACAAGAGTATCGCTATTATGATGGTTTCGATGGTATTCGCTTTATTGGTTTCGGCTTGCGGAGGCAATGAGGGCAATAACGGCGGCAACGGCAATAACGGTGCGGATGCAGCCAATACAGGCGGCAATGAAAGCGCGGCGACCGAGAAGCCTGCGGGGGAGAAAGTGAATCTGAAGTTTTGGGCGGCGCTAGACCCGAGCACGGATGAGGGAAAAGCGATTCAGTCGAAAGTGAAGGAGTTCGACGATTCTCACGATAATATCACCGTTGACCTTCAAGTCATTACGTATGACATCCTGCATGATAAGCTGGTTGCCTCCATCAATGCCGGCGATGCGCCGGATATTAGCTGGGGACTTGCCGAATGGTTCGGCGAATTCAACAACTTCGGCGCTTTGGCGGACCTGACGCCTTACGTTGATCAATGGGCGGACAAAGGCAAAGTGTACGATAATGTGTGGGATGCGCTTAAAGTAAACGGCAAAGTAATGGCTCTTCCTAACTACTTGGGCATTCGCGCGCTTCTATATCATGAGCAACTGCTCAAAGACGCGGGCTACGACGCGCCTCCTAAGACATGGGATGAGCTGCTGGCTATGGGCTCGGTCGTGAAAGAAAAGACAGGTAAAGAAGCCTACGGCATTGCAGGTGCAGGCGTGCGCTCGCCGCAAGAGCTGATTATGTATCTTGCGCAAAACGACGTTCAGCTAGCGAAGAAAATGGATGACGGCAAATTCAAAAATACGTGGCTGGACAATGCGGATGAGCTGGCTAAAGCCGCTGAAGTGTTCAAGTTCTATCAAGATCTTCAAGCGAATAAGACGATCACGGCCGATGCCAAAACATGGGGTTGGGAAGAAGAGGATCAAAACTTCGTTCTCGGTCAATACGCGATGGTCGTAAACGGTCCATGGATCGAAGGCCGCAGCACTGAAAATCCAGAAGGCATGAAAGACGTGAAGGTAGCTGCGCCGCCATACAAGAACACGCCAGCGACATTCATGGAAATCGCGCCGCTCTACGTGTACAATTCCGATCATCTAGATGCAACTTGGGAATTTGCTCAATTCCTGATGAGCGCGGATTACCAAGCAACGGTTAACCCGTCGAAGGCACCGCGCAGCGACGTTGTCAGTGACTCTGGCTGGGGCAAAGACTTTATGGCGCTTGCCGATCAAGGGGTCGTATTCCCGACCGTATCGCTTGGCGGTATTACGAAAGCGATGGCTGCGAGAGAGAAAATTGAGGAAGGCAGCTTATTGGTTTATCCTTCCTGCTGTTTTGTTTTTTGTTCTGCTGAATGCCTATCCGTTATTAACGGTGTTGTGGGATAGCATTCATTTTAAAAACTTGCTGAATAAAACGTTAAGCGGGTTTTCAGGCTTAAGCAATTTCAAGGAAGTCGTTCATAACGAATATTTCTTGAAGGCGCTGTGGAATACCGTTGTGTGGACCGTGCTCTCGGTCGCGGGCGAATATGCGATGGGGCTTATATCGGCTGTGGCGCTGAACCAGCAGGTGAAGGGAAGAGCTCTATTCAGAGCGATCATAATTATTCCTTGGGTCGTTCCCATTGTTATCGCCGGAATGACTTGGACTTGGATGCTGACGCCGGATTACGGCATTATTAATTTGTGGTTGACGAAGCTCGGCATCATTGACCAGCCGTATTATTGGCTCGGCGAACTTGATACCGCATTACTGACCGTTGTTTTTGTTAACGTATGGAGAAGCTTCCCGTTCTTCACCATCAGCTTGCTGGCAGGTCTTCAATCGGTTTCGCGCGATATGCTTGAGGCTGCTGCGATTGACGGTGCAGGCGTGCGTACCCGGTTTTTCCGAATCGTCATGCCTCAGCTGAAGACCGTATCGATTACCATCGTGTTCATTCATGTGATTTGGACGGCAGTCAACTTCGATTTCATTTGGGTGATGACGGAGGGCGGACCGCTGTATGCTTCAGAGACGCTGCCTATCATGATCTACCGTTATGCGATGGAATCCTACAATTTCGGAAATGCTTCCGCGTTGGCGTCTATGATGCTCGGATTTATGATCAGCGGGTTCATTCTATATTATATGTTCAGCCAAAGGAGAAATCGGACATAGTCAGGTCCGGATGGGAGTGATAGCAACGATGTTAATGAGCCGTCGAAAACAACGATTAATGACCGTGATAACCTATGTCGTTCTATTAGGTTTTGCATTTTATTGCTTGTTTCCTTTCCTATGGATGTTTGTAACATCCTTGAAGCCGGATACTGAAATAAGAACGTTGAATCCGAGCTTCTTTATTTCCAAGCCTACGTTGAAGCATTTTGATAATGTATTGAACGGATCGGCCTTCATAACCTTCTTTAAAAATAGCGTGTTTATCGCAGTCGTAACGACAGCCGCATCATTAATGATCTCCATATTCGCCGGTTACGCGTTAAGCCGCTTTATCCGATTTAAAGGGGTTAAAGCATTCAGCGTCGCCATGCTGCTGTCGCAGATGATTCCCGGCGTGCTGCTGCTCATTCCGCTTTATCTCGTGATGAAAAACTTGCATCTTATTGATTCGTATTGGTCGCTTATATTAGCTTATACGACGTTTACGGTTCCGCTGTGCACCTTCATGATGAAAGGTTTCTTCGATACGATTCCTTATGAAATGGAGGAATCCGCGGAGATCGACGGATGCTCGCGGATCGGCATTATTTTCAGAATTCTGCTTCCCGTATCATTGCCAAGTTTGGTCGCTACTTCGCTGTTTGCCTTCTTGAATTCATGGAACGAGTTTATGTTCGGTTTTGTGTTCATTAATGACGAGGCACATCGCACTCTGACGCCTGGGATCAGTTTATTCAAAGGATTGTATCAGACGGATTGGGGCAGCATGATGGCGGCATCCGTATTAAGCGTGCTCCCGGTGGTCATCATATTCGTATTTTTGCAGCGCTTCCTCATTGAAGGAATGACGGCTGGCGCAGTGAAAGGATAGGGAACGATGTCACCATTTCATTGCATTCGAGAAAACGGCCTCGTTATTCTAATCGAAACGACTGCTGACGGAGATGTCAGATTGCTGCATCTTGGACAAGAGCCGGATGATCATCCCGAGCTATGGGACGAGAAGCGAAGGAGCAAATGCAGGCTGGTTGAGGTGCATTTCAGCGGCGAGAACCATGACGATCATCATGGCTCCAAGCATACGGGAACGATGCCGGGGAAACGGTTGTCCTTCGAGCGGCTGGAGGAAACAAGGAACGAGAAGGGCAAGCTCATCGCCGTGCATCAGAAGGACTTCGTAACCGAGGTTCGCGTAACCAGCTATTTGCAGCTGTATGACGGGATTCCAGTCATTCGCAGCTGGACGGAAATCTTGAACGAGGGCGCGGGGACGGCAGGGATGGAATATGTGTCGTCCTTCGCCTTGACCGGCATTGATCGCGGCGGCTTGAAGCATCGCAATCAGAAGCTGATGCTTCATATTCCCCATAATACGTGGTATGGAGAAGCGCAGTGGCGGGCATACCGCTTGTCTGAGCTAGGTCTGCATGACGTTAACGAGTTCTCCATGAAGCGGCTGTCATACTCGAGTACAGGCACATGGTCATCTTCGCAGTATGTACCTATGGCCTTTCTTGAGAATACGGAAACCGGGCGGGGTCTCGTATGGCAAATCGAGCATAACGGCTCTTGGCAGTGGGAGCTAAGCGATATGTCGAACATGCTGTATATGCAAGCGAGCGGTCCTAGCGAGGATGAACATCATTGGTTTCAAAATCTGCATCCGGGCAAGCGGTTCAGAAGCGTGCCGGTAAGTGTAGGTGTTGTGGATGGCAGCTTGCAAGCGGCCATCGCGGCGATGACGCAATATCGCAGAATGATTCGCAGACCATCTGAAGACAATGAAAATTTACCTGTTATATTTAACGACTATATGAACTGCTTGTTCGGCGAACCGACGACAGAAGCGCTAATGCCTCTGATTGACGCCGCTGCCGAAACAGGCTGCGAATATTATTGCATCGATTGCGGCTGGTATTCGGATGGTTATTGGTGGGATGGCGTAGGCGAGTGGAAGCCGTCAGAACGACGGTTTCCCGGCGGCTTGAAGGAAGTGATCGATTATATTAGAGACAAAGGGATGGTGCCGGGCCTTTGGCTGGAGATCGAAGTGATGGGCGTCAACAGTCCGCTGGCGAACAAAGTGCCCGATGATTGGTTCTTCATGCGGCATGGCAAACGCGTCATCGATCATTCCCGATATCAGCTAGACTTCCGCAATCCCGAAGTAATCAGCCATGCGAACGAGGTCGTCGATCGACTTGTACGTGAATATGGCGTTGGTTATATCAAGATGGACTACAATATTAATGCAGGGATCGGAACGGAGACGGCTGCCGACAGCTTCGGCGACGGACTATTGCAGCATAACCTTGCGTACTTGAACTGGTTGGATGACGTGTTCGAGAGATTCCCGCAGCTCGTCATCGAAAATTGCGGCAGCGGCGGTATGCGAATGGATTATGCGCTGCTTAGCAGGCATAGCATACAATCGACAAGCGATCAGACCGATTATCGCAAAAATGCAGCCATCGCTGCGGCTAGCGCCTCGGTTGTAACACCGGAGCAAGCGGCGGTATGGTCCTATCCGCTGCGTGCCGGCGATAAGGAAGAAGTCATTATGAATATGGTGAACAGCATGCTGCTGCGAATTCACCAAAGCGGACATTTGGCTGAGATAAGCGAGGATCGGCTTGCTCTCGTTAAGGAAGGCATTCAGTGCTACAAGGAAATTAGGGTGCATATTAAGGCAGGCTTGCCCATCTGGCCGCTCGGCATGCCGGCGCTGGATGATGAATGGCTCAGTTACGGCATTCATGATGGGGATACGATTTATTTGGCAGTGTGGAGAATGGGTAGCGCCGATCGCGAGAAATCGATATCCATGCCTAACTGGCTAGGACTCGGTATGAACGTTCAGCAGCTGTATCCGGCCGAAGCGGATTGTCAATATATTTGGAATCGCGCCAACGGTTCGCTCAGCGTTAGTCTGCCGGCCCGTTATTCGGCAAGAATCTTTGAGTTGAAATCTCGTCAATTAGTATGACGAGGTGTATTCCAATTTGATTGCATCTTCTCATAGTTTTGCAAATAATGTATGGTAACGCAGGCCTCGTGGCTTGCGTTTTTTCATTGTCGGCTGCATATGAATCCCCCTCTAAATGAATACTGCCACTTGGAACAATGGCCGGTTGTCTATATAATGGGGGTCACAATGCGTTATGTCCGGTCTTGCTGCCGATGCCTGCCGGATGGAGAGGGGGAAAACGGTGTTTTATTCGCTTCGCAACCGCTTGATCGCAATCTTTGTGCTGCTGTTTGTACTCGCTTTCTGTACGATGTCCATCCTTATCTTCAACCAATCGCGGTCGATGATCCGCGACCATATCGAATCGTCCGCTCTTGAGAAAATGGATGAATACGGCTCTTATATCAGCATGGTTCAGACACAGGTATACGACCTTGCATCCATCGTTTTCAATAGCGACACGACCAAGAACTGGGATGCCTTGATCTCTGATCCGGATGCCAGCTCCGGGGAAAAAAATTCCGCCCATTACCGCATGAGCCAATTTCTGACGCAAACAACCAACAGTTATAGCAGCGTTTCTTCGGTTACGGTATACCGCCGCGAAGGGATGTGGGTGAGCAGCGGCAATCAGGTCGTCTTCGATCAAACGCTCGTGGACAAGCCTTGGTATCAAGATTTCATTCATGACTACGAATATTGGGTGCCTGCCGGGCAGGATGCCGCCGAGCTGCGCAACAATAACCCGAATCCGGTTATCGGCATGCTGATGCCGATCGGCTCGTTCGAGCCCGGTAACGCGAAAAGCATCATGAAAGTGAACGTAACGGCCGATTACTTTCTCGATCCGCTGGAGAGAATCCATCTGGGTACGGGCGGCAGCATTTATTTGCTCGATCAAGACGGACAGCCGATGCTGAGCCAGTCGGAGTATGTGGCGCATGCGAATATGAAGAAAGCCGTGGATGCCATCCGGACGGGAACCGGCAAACAAGGCGTCGTGTACGTGAAGAGCGAAGAAGGAGCCAAGGAGATTCTCGTTTACAAAAAGCTCGCCAAGACGAACTGGATGCTCATCGGATTCGTATCCGAGAAGGATCTCTATGCGCCGCTAATGAAGCTTCGCAATACGATCTTCATTCTTGCGTTAGTGCTGATCGTTCTCTCGATCTTGCTTGCCACATGGCTGTCGCACGGAATTACGAAACCGCTTTCCAGGCTCATTACCGCCATGCGCTACGTGGAGCGCGGCGACTTCGAAGTCGCCGAAAGCCGCGTGCCTCCGGCGAAGTTCATTCGGAACGAGATTGATTATGCCAGCTCGACGTTCAGGCAGATGGTCGTCAGGCTGAGGCGCCATATCAAAGACGAATTCGAGCTGAAGCTGCTGCGTCAGCAAGCGGAATACAAAACATTGCTCATGCAGATCAATCCGCATTTTCTGTTCAATACGCTGGAGCTCATGAGCAGCCTTGCCATTCAGAAGCGAACCGACGATACGGTGGAGGTTATCGAGTCGCTTGGCAAAATGATGCGCTTCTCGCTCCGGATCAACGAGGATTTGATACGGCTGGACGAAGAGCTCAAGTATGTTCGCTATTACGTATCCATTTTGCATATCCGTTTCGGAGATAAACTGAACATCGAGATCGACGAGGAGGATGTCGGCGGATTGGTCATCATTAAGTTCATTCTGCAGCCGCTTATTGAAAATGCGGTAAAATACAGCTTTGCAAGCGGAACCGAAGGTCATGTGCGTATCGGAGTGAGACGCAGACAAGGTCGCGTTCATCTCACCATATCAGACAGGGGGCCGGGTATGCCGGAGCCGCTTCGACGCAAGCTGGTCGAGCAATCAGGTAACGCCCAGCTCGATTACATCCTAAATAATAATGGTGGACAGGTTGGACTCGGCAATGTCCTTGCCCGCTGCCGACTCTATTACGGCAAACTCTTTGACGTGCAGATCGAAGCCGGACAAGGCGGACTCGGCACGACGATCGAACTTATCTTGCCCGAACAGGAGGAACTTTCGTCATGTATAAAGTGTTGATCGTAGACGATGAACTGGAGATTCGCCTAGGTTTGCGGCTTAAAATTGATTGGCCAAGCCTTGGATTTCATATAGCGGGAGAGGCATCGAACGGGAAGGAGGCACTCGATTTTTTGGCGCATGAAGCGATTGATGTAGTACTGACCGACATGAATATGCCTGCCATGGACGGAATGGCCTTTCTAGATGCGTGCCGCGAACAATATCCAACTCTACGTACGATTGTTATTACCGGCTATGAGGACTTCCACTATGCAAAGTCGGCAGTACGCAACCATGCACGCGATTATTTGTTGAAGCCGGTGGCAAGGGACGAGCTTGCCGGCGCCGTTACGAAAGTAAAGCAGGAGCTCGATAACGAACGGCGCAGCCAGGATCAGGAATCGGTCATTCGTTGGCGCTTGTCGCAATATTACAAAGAAATGAAGGAGCATTACATCGTACAGCTCGTCAAAGAACAGCCGGAGCTGGACAGCTTCATGCGGCATCGCTCGCGATTATTCGAGCTCGATTCGTGGCATACGCGCGAGGTGCGGTTCATGGCGGCAGGCTTGCGGCCTAAGCTGGCAACGGATGGCGAACCGGCGCGTACGCCCGACAAGTTTCGTTTGCCTTTTGATATTTTGTGCCGCGAGATCGCCGACCAGTTCGAAGGCCGTGTTCACGCCTTTCGGGATGCCATGTACCCCGGCTTCATGTTTTTTGCCGTTTCGGCCGAGGATGGGGTGTTAAATTCCATCTCAATGGCGCTTCGGGATAACGTTGCGGCGTTTATGGATTTTGAAATCAAGCTGGGCGAGGGCCAGCCCGTGACGGGCTTCGAGAGCTGGAAGAGCGGGTTTTTGTCTGCTCTCGCAGCTTGGAATATGCCCGATACGTTCAAACAGCAGGACACCAAGACGGCATCCGGCCAAAGCTTTCTATCGGAGAATACCATGAAGCTCTTAGAGAGACACGTGGTCCGCGGAGAGCTGGAGACGTTCAAGCGGGAGGTCGGACGAGAGCTTGAGGAAGCTTTCCGTTCCTCGCAGCCGGCCTTTGTGAAGACGGTATTCCAGCTGTATCTCATGCTCGAACCGATCGCAGGCGAAGCGGGGCTCTCCCTCGAAGCGGACGAGCAGTTATGGCTAAGACCCGACATGGTGCTAAGCTTGGACACGCCGGAAAAGGCGCTTCGTTTCCTTAGCCGGATTGCTGACAAAGTCATTCGGCTATCGGCAGATGAATCGGGGGGCGAGGAAACCAGATTCATCGAGGCTGCGTGCCATTTTATCGAAGAAAACTATATGTACGACCTGAATTTGACGATGATTGCGGAGAAGTTCAACTACAACCCGTCTTATTTCTCGGAAATGTTCAAAAATAAAGTAGGGAAGACGTTTATCCAGTATTTGAACGAAACGCGCATGACGCACGCCGTTCGCCTGCTGGAGGATACCGCCCTTGGGTTGTGGGATATTGCGGAGCTGACGGGTTTCTCCAATGCCAGCTACTTCAGTTCCAGGTTCAAGCGGATGTTCGGGACAAGTCCTTCGGAGTACCGGCAGCGAAAACCGGCATCTGTAAAAATCGATAGCGACATCCCGAATAAATAGCATTCATCGGCCTTCTTCCGTCGCCTATAATGGGCGTACAACAGGAAAGGAGGCCGCTTCCATGCGAGCTACACGAAAAATAAAACCACAACAGCATAACCTGACCGCTTACGGATTTTTGTTGCCGTGGCTGATCGGGTTTTTCTGCCTTACGCTCGGTCCCATGTTAGGCTCGCTCTATTTGTCCCTAACGAAATACAATTTGCTGACCGCACCGAAGTGGGTCGGGTTGTCCAACTATGTGACGATTTTTACCGATGACCAAACGTTCACGAACTCCCTGTGGCTAACCTTCAAATACGTGTTTCTATCCGTGCCGCTCCGGCTCGCGTTCGCGCTGCTCGTGGCGATGGCGCTTAACAAAGGCATTAAAGCGCTGGGCATATACCGCACCGTGTATTATGTGCCTTCGTTGCTTGGCGGCAGCGTTGCGATTGCGATCGTCTGGAGGCAAATCTTCGACGGCAGCGGATTGGTTAACCGTTTCCTGGGCTGGTTCGGCATCGAAGGACCTTCATGGATTTCGCATCCGGACTACATCGTCTATACGATCATTACATTATCGATATGGCAGTTCGGATCGGCGATGGTCATTTTTCTAGCCGGCTTGAAGCAAATTCCGGCCGATCTGTACGAGGCTGCTCAGGTAGACGGCGCAGGCAAAGCGCGAAGCTTCTTCCGCATTACGCTGCCGATGCTGACGCCGGTCATTTTCTTCAACCTGGTCATGAGCATCATCAATTCGTTCCAGGCGTTCACGCCGGCTTTCGTGATCGGAGACGGACGCGGCGGACCGCTCGACGCGACGATGTTCTATACGCTATATCTGTACATGAAAGGCTTCTCGTTCTTCGAGATGGGCTATGCTTCCGCGCTTGCTTGGATCATGGTGCTTATCGTAGGGGGCTTCACGGCGATCGTATTTATGACGTCCAAATTTTGGGTATTCTATGGCGATAGCAAGGATGGGAGATGAAGCAGATGCAGATGAAAGCAATAGGACTCTCGAAACACGTGCTGATCATCCTCTTCGGCATTGCCATGCTCTACCCCGTGCTTTGGCTGATCAGCAGTTCTTTTAAGCCGAACGACATGATATTCACTCAGACCGGTCTGTGGCCGAAGGTGTTTACGCTCGACAATTACCGCAAAGGCTGGCAAGGGCTGCAGGACGTTTCCTTCGGAACCTTTTTCGTAAACTCTTGGATGATTTCGGTGCTTAGCGTCCTTGGCAATGTCGTCACATGTTCGTTCGCGGCGTTTGCATTCGGGCGGTTGAGCTTTAAGTTCCAGAAGGTATGGTTTGCGCTGATGCTCGTTACGATCATGCTGCCTTACCATGTCACGCTCATCCCGCAATACATTATTTATAACGAGCTGCATTGGATCAATACGTACTTTCCGCTCGTTCTGCCGAAGTGGCTGGCGCATGATTCGTTCTTCATTCTCATGATGGTGCAATTCATACGCGGCATTCCGAGAGAGCTTGACGAGAGCGCGACGATCGACGGCTGCAGCCAGCGCCAAATCTACTTCAAGATCATCATGCCGCTGCTTACGCCGGCGCTAATCTCCGCGGCCATCTTCACTTTTATTTGGTCGTGGGACGATTTCTTCAGCCAAATGATCTATCTGAGCGACATTAAATTGTTCACGGTACAGCTGGGCATTCGTTCATTGTTCGATCCTTCCGGCCAATCCGACTGGGGCGCGCTGCTAGCGATGTCAACCTTGTCCCTGGTGCCGATTACGCTGATCTTCTTGATTTTCCAGCGGTACTTCATGGAGGGCATCGCGACGACCGGTTTGAAATAAATCGGCTATCGATCGTACGCAACCCGAAAAAAAGACAAGCGATGACCTAAAGAAATCAAATTCCAAGATGGACGCTTTGCGATTAACCTTAGTCATGTAAACGGATTCAACAAAAATCGGGAGGTTGGTCAGAATGAAGAGAAAGAGCGTATGGATCGGCATATTGGCTTTAATGATGGTTGTGCTTACCGCTTGCTCGGGAGGAACCGGAAGCCCAGGCGCTTCGAACTCCGGCAATACGAAGGACAACGGGACAGGAAATTCGACAGGCGGCGAAGAGCAAGTCGAGCTTCGCGTCATGTGGTGGGGGGACCAGAAGCGGGCGGACATTACGAACCAAGCGCTTAAGCTGTTCGAAGACAAGCATCCGAATATTAAGATCGTAGGCGAGTTTTCTCCTTCTACGGGATACTTCGACAAGCTGAATACGCAGCTGGCCTCGGGTACGGCGCCGGACGTTTTCTTCCTCGGCGGTAACGTCGTGGATTATGCGATTAAGGACGTGCTGCTGGATTTGACGCCGTACGTTGGGCAAGAGCTGGATCTATCGGATATGGATCAGACGATGGTCCAATACGGTACGCTGAGCGACAAGCTCGTCCATATCTCTGCAGGGGCGAACGCGCGCGGCGTAATAGTAAACAAATCGATGTTCGAGCGCGCCGGCATTCCCGTTCCGCAGGATGGCTGGAACTGGGAAGAGTATGCGGCAATCAGCAAACAAATTTCCGATAAACTCGGCAGCGGCTTCTATGGAACATACAACCTGACGGTCGACGGCATGGACATTGGACTGAAGCAATCCGGCAAGCAGCTGTACGACATGGCTAATAGCACGCTAGGCTTCGAAGAGGCGGATGCGCTCAAGTGGTTCCAGTATTGGGATGTTACCTCGAAAGCCGGCGGCGTCGTTCCGGCCGAGCTGCAAGTGTCCAATCCGCCAGGGGATACGAGCAAATCATTGATCATTACAGGCAAAGTCGCGATGAGCCTCATTCCTTCCAACCAATTCGCGGGCCATCAAAGCTTGACGCAGGATGAACTCATCATGGTGCAGTTGCCGCGCGGCGACAAAGGCACCGGCGTCGTCTTCGAGTCCAGCCAAGGCTTGTCGGGTTATGCGAAGACTAAGCATCCGAAAGAAGTCGCGCAATTGATGAGCTTCTTCATTAATGATCCGGAAGTAGCGAAGATTCTCCGCAGCGACCGCGGCGTGCCCGTAACCGCAGCCAACCGCGCTTTGCTCGAGGGTGAGGCCAGCGATGCCGACAAAATCGTCTACGATTATACGAGTCGCGTATCCAAAGCAACGGAAACCGAGCCGTTTGCGGTCAGCTACAATCCTCCGGGAAACACGGAGTATTCGAAGCTCGCGGAATCGACCATGTACGAAATCGGTTTCGGCCGCAAGAGCGTGGAGGAAGCGGTCAAGTCGTTCTATAACGGCACGGTGAAAATTTTCAACAACAATCAGGAATAACCGGTAAGACGGGCTGCCCATGCGGCAGCTCGTTTCGCCATGCATTCGTGAAGGAGACGATCTAAGATGAGTGAATCGATGTTGCTGGACAAATTAAGGAGCCTGTCCGTCGATGAACGGATCGGTGAGACGAACAAGGAATCCGACGACAACGTTATGGCGGAGTGGAAGCGGGCAGGAGTGAAATTCGCGTCCTCGCAAGGCCGGCTGGAGCAGGTTTATTATGCCGCCATGCGCTCGTTGCTTGCCTGCATCGTGCCGACGGGCGGCGAAAAGCCGATCCTGCACGAAGGCGGCATTTACCTCGGCTGTTGGCTGGAGAGCACCGGCACGATTAACGCCGAGCTGCTGTCGCGGTTCGTCCCGTCGGTATCCGAGGAGACGTATTTGTCATTTGCCAAGCATCAACGGGAGGATGGGCTGCTCCCTTATAAAATAACGGAGCATGGTCCGTCCTATAGGCAAATCCAGCTCGTCACGCCTCTTGCCAGGTCTGTCTGGAACCACTATTGCTTGCAAGGCCGCGATCAATCATTTCTGAAGACGATGTATGCGGCAATGACCCGATATGACGAATGGCTTGTGAAATATCGCGATACGTTCGGCACCGGCTGCGTGGAGGCGTTCAGCGCCTTCGATACCGGACATGATCTGTCGCCCAGGTTCTGGCATGTGCCGGACACGCCGCATCTCGGCGATGCGACGCGGGTCAATCCGGATTCGCCGATCTTGCCGTTTCTAGCTCCCGATCTTACCGCCAACGTTTACTGCCAAAGGCTGTATTTGGCGCGGATGGCCGAGGAGCTGGGGGAATCGGGCGATGAATGGAGAGCGAAGGCGAATCAATCGCTGGATAGCTTGTACCGGTATTGCTTCGATGAAACGGACCATTTCTTCTACGATAGAGACCAAAATGGACAGTTCGTGCGCGTGCAGTCCGATGTGCTTCTGCGAGTTATGGCATGCGAGGTCGGCGATCGTCCGTTTTTTGACTCCATGCTGCGCCGTTATTTGCTCAATACGCGCAAATTTTTTGCTAAATACCCGTTTACGTCGCTGGCGATGGACGATCCGCGGTTCGATCCTTTCTCCAGCTATAACAGCTGGGCGGGGCCGTCCAATTTCCTAAGCCTGATTCGCGCGCCGCATGCATTCGAACATCACGGCCGCCACGTCGAGCTGACCTGGGTGCTGCAGTCGATCTTGTCAGCCGCAACCGGGTTTACCCGTTTCGCGCAAGCCGTTAGTCCGTGGACGGGGGAAGAAGGCTTCACCGAAGCGTATTCGCCTTCGATTCTATGCGTGCTTGATTATGTGGAGCGGCTATGCGGCATCATGCCACGCCCCACAGGCGAGCTGTGGTTCACGGGTCTTCGTCCCTATGCGATGGATCATGGCGAAGAGCCGACAGGTGATACCGCCTACAGCCGAACGGTGGCGGAGAACGTATTCGAGCTGCTTAACGGGGAGGGCGAATCGGTTATCTACCGAAACGGCGAGCGTTGGATCGCATTCCCGAGCGGTATACGCGTCATTACCGATCAAAGCGGCAATCTGCTTGGTCTAATCGGCATGACTCCGAGGAAGGTCGAAGGGATGATCGAATGGAGGGGCTCGGAGATTCCGTTCAGCGTTTCCGGCAATGAGCAAGTCGCTCTCGCGGAGAGTCGTTTCAGGGCGGAAGAGCCTGGAATCGGCATCGTTCCGCCTACTTACAGATAAGATGCAAAGGGGTGCTTCAGATGTCGCTGGAAAGCAAGGATATTCAAATACGCGATCCATTCGTGCTGCCGATGCCGGTTGATGGCAAATACTATCTGTTCGGAAGCACGGACAAAAATATATGGGGCGCGGGAACGGGCTTCGATGCCTATGTGAGCGAGGATTTGGTTTCTTGGGACGGGCCTCATCCGGTATTCCGTCCCGAAGAGGGATTCTTCTCGGATACGAACTTTTGGGCGCCGGAAGTGTACGCTTACGGCGGGCGGTATTATATGTTCGCCACGTTCCGCAGAAGGGACAACGCTCTGCTTGGCACCGCGGTGCTTGCTGCCGATCAGCCGCTCGGGCCGTTTATTCCCCATAGCGATGGGCCTCTCACCCCCTCTGGCTGGAGCTCGCTCGACGGAAGCTTGTTCGTGGATGAAGACGGCGTGCCGTGGATGGTCTTCTGCCATGAATGGCAGCAGGTGGGCGACGGCGAGGTTTGCGCGATACGATTGGACAGCGATCTTAGACGCGCGGCGTCGGAGCCAACGGTTCTGTTTCGCGCCTCGGAGGCGCCGTGGGCAACGCCTTACGTATCGCCGCGTTACCCGGATACAGCCAATTATGTGACGGACGGCCCTTATCTCTTCAGAGGCGGGGGAGGTCATCTCTATATGCTGTGGGCAAGCTTTATCGACAACCAGTACGCCTTGGGCGTGGCGCGGTCGGAAACGTGCCACGTGGCGGGACCGTGGGTGCAGCAGACGGAACCGTTGTTCAAGAACGACGGCGGACACGGGATGGTGTTCCAGACCTTTGATGGCCGTCAAATGCTGACGATACACGCGCCGAACCGGACACCGGCCGAGCGGCCGATCTTCCTGGAGCTTCTCGAGCGAGATGGCGTTGTGAGCGTAAAGGATACCGATTAATAGGTGCAAGAAAACCGCAATTCATGACGAATTGCGGTTTTTCTGCGCTTAATGGCAATACAGAGACAGCCCAGTTCACTCGCTATCTCTAGTTAATTAATTTGTACCAGCTGCCATTGCTGATTGAGATCGCCGCGGTACAGATTTTGCTGAATCTTCGCTCCATCGGCCGTGGAGGATCCGACAACCTCGACCGCTTTGTTGCTATTTACGTTCAAAATGCTCCAGTAGCCGTTGCTCATTTTGATCAATCGGAACTGCTGCGCGGTATTGGAGAGATCCTGCATAAGCTGAATCGCTTCCCCGTTGTTTTTCGTTCCGTTACGAACATCCATGACCTTGTTATCGGAGGAACTAACGCTTCGCAATTCGTAATAGTTATTGTAGGTGCCTTGATCCGTAACGACCCAGCGCTGCGCGTTCGCATTGTTGTCCGTCCATTGTTGAAGCTGCAGCGCGTTCGTGTTCTGCCCGCCCGGAACCTCGAGTATTTTGCCCGAAGCACGGTTGACGAGTTTATAGGTGGCACCGTTCGTGACTCCGTTCCATATGCCATTCCAAGGATTAAACTGCGCGCGCTCATAGTACCATTCGAAAATAAAGCGGGCCATGCCGTCCCTGGCCGTATTGCCATCATACATCAAACCGCCTGTCGGGTCTGCGAACGAGCTTCGCGTGCCGGGATCCAGCAAAAATCCGTTCATATGGACGGCAATGCTCACATTGCCCGCGGCCGTGAAGATCGCTTTGGTGTTTTTGCCGAAGCCCGCATTCGAGCCGTTGAACAGATCCCAATAAGAGGAGTCTCCCGGCTGGGTCTTGAACCAGGTTGTCTCCGTAATATTGATTGGATAATTATCGGCGCATGGCTTGATATTGGTGTCCCATTGCTGCTGCAAAGTCGTGTAATTGTCATTGGCGCCGTAGCCCGGGTACCAATGGACTGAATAACCGACATTGTTCAGCGGATCCGTCAGCGGATACGCCGCGCACAGTTGATAGTATTGATCCCAACCAAGTCCGGACGCCCATATGACGTTATCCGCACCTTTGCCGCGAATCGTGGAGATCATGGAATTTTGGAAATTTTTGAGCGAGTTCCAGTATGCTGCGAAGTTGGATTGGGAAGGATGCCCCCCCCATACCCCGTTAACATCGGATAGCACCGGCTCGTTAACGAGCTCGAACATCACGTTATCCGCGCTCTTGATGCCCGGCTGATCAGCGAGGTAACCCCAAATCTGATTGAACTTGGCCAGATTGTCCGGCGTTGTTGCTTGATTGTTGCTTAATGTGAAATCAAGGCCGAGCGTGACGTACAGCCCCTTGGTCTTAGCGTAGTTGATATATGGAATGATCACGTTCTGAGTAACGGCCTGCAGTCCGGCAAAATTGTATGTGCCCGCCGCAACGTCGCCCATGTCTTCCCGGTCAATGAATAAACGCACCTGGTTCATATACCATCCATGGTTGTTGCCGTATTTGGCCGAGGTGCTCGTAAAGGTATCGGTAATATCCTTCAAGTAAGCCAAGATGGCCGCATGCCGGTTCCCGCCATTCTGATTCAGATAGTAGTTGCTGTTTTGGTACGTCCAGTAAGCGCCCGAGGGTTGATGCCACCCGCTCAGCAGCACGGGCAGTCCGCTGCTGTTCACCAATTGGTTGCCGCTTACATGGAGCTTGGACATCGGCATGCCGACCCACGCTTCTGCTTTCTTGCCGCTCAGCAGCATCGGCGATATCACTAGCGCCATAAGCAACAGAAGCTTTACTGCTAAGCTGACTTTCTTCTTGATCATTAATACTCATCTCCTTTTTTGAATGGTATATGTAAATTCATGGTAGTACAACGGCAGGGGCGAAGCGAATAGAGAGATGGGGGAGGATAAGAGTGTGAATTGTATGCGCTTGCAAAAACGAGTGTACTATCCGGGAGTTAAGGTCAACAACCTGTCTAATTATGGTATTATGCCCCTTCTAACTCTATCTTTGGCGTACGGTTGAGAAGTATCCATTGACAGGTTGTTTGCTCGGTGTGGAGAGTTTATACTTTTCGACAGTTAATCAAGTGTCATTAGGAAGGGGAACGAAACACGATGAGTTCGATTGACCATGATTCGATTAGAAATGCCGCTCCGCTAGGGTTTGACCAGAACAGGGAAGACATTGCCCGAGGCAAAATAGAATCGATTGAATATTTCTCGACGACGGTAGGCTGCAAGCGCAAAGCGATGATTTACCTCCCACCCGGTTACTCCGAAGATTTTAGCTATAACGTTCTTTATTTATTGCACGGTATTGGCGGCGACGAGGAGGAATGGTACAAACATGCGGGTCCGCAGGTGATTCTTGATAATTTGTATGCTGACCGCAAGCTTGCGCCCATGATCGTGGTCTTGCCCAACGGTCGTGCCATGGCGAACGACAGGGCGGTGGGAGATCTATTCGACTCCGACAAGCTAAAGGCGTTCGAAGACTTTGAATCCGATTTGCTGCAAGATCTCATCCCTTATATAGAGTCCAACTACTCGGTTCAGATAGGAAGAGAGAAGCGTGCTCTGGCCGGTTTATCGATGGGAGGAGGGCAATCGCTCAATATCGGTTTAGCCAATCTGGATCGGTTCGCCTGGATTGGCGGTTTTTCTTCCGCTCCTAACACGAAGGAGCCCGAGCTGCTTGTCCCGAATCCGGAAGAAGCGTCGGCTAAGCTCAGTCTGCTTTGGCTGTCATGCGGGGTCCTAGACAATCTTAAGCATGTCAGCGACAGGACTCATGCCTATTTGGAACGGAATAATGTGCCGCACATTTGGTACGAGGAGAGCGGAGACCATGATTGGCCGGTATGGAAAAACGATCTATACCATTTTTCTCAGCTTATTTTTAGATAATTATCCGAAGCAATCAAGATTCGAAGCATCGTTCGGCAACGAGGACGATCTCAACAATGCGAACAGCAGTCCCTCTAATATGCGAATATTAGCGGGACTGTATTTGATTTCAAGTCCTCTTAGCCATTGATTGAAAACGAAGCATTTTCAACCAGTGAAAGTCACTATTGAATAAATCAGGTCACCTGCAATAGAGAGAAGGCGAATCATCGTCCCCTATAATGAAGCCATCCTAATTAATTGAGTGAGGTTAAGTGCTATGGCTGCGGTTCCATCAACTACAAATTCATTAACCAATCCTACCCAATCACAGCGACCAAGGAGGATTGTCCGTTTGCTGCGAAACATTGTTAAATATCGCGTACTGCTGCTTATGCTTCTGCCGACAAGCATCGTTTTTTTCATTAATTGTTATATCCCGATGTTTGGCGTTTTCATTGCCTTCAAGAACATCAACTACATCGATGGCATTATTGGAAGTCCGTGGGTGGGGATCGACAATTTCCGATTTCTCTTCGCCACTTCCGATGCTTGGCGAGTAACGGTCAATACGGTTTCCTACAATGTTGTTTTCATTATATCCGGACTGATTCTCTCGGTTGCTGTAGCCATTGGCGTAAATGAAGTTCGTGCGAGACTCGCTTCTCGCTTTTATCAGACGGTGATGATCATGCCGAACTTCTTATCCATGGTCGTTGTGAGTTATATCGTGTATGCCTTTCTGCACCCGGAATACGGTTTCTTGGTCAAATACGTGTTTCCATTATTTGGTTATTCTTCAATTAATGCTTATATGAACCCTGAAGCATGGCCATATATTTTGTGGATCACGAAAATGTGGCACTCCGTCGGTATTGGAAGTGTCATCTATTTGGCGGCAATAACCGGAATTAGCGAGGAATTGTATGAAGCTGCGGTTATGGACGGCGCCAACAAATGGCAGCAGATCACCCGCATAACGATTCCGCTATTGACTCCCGTGATGGTTATCCTGACGATTCTGAATCTGGGAGGCATATTCCGATCTGATTTCGGATTGTTCTATCATGTTACGCTCGACTCCGGTGCGTTGCGCTCCACGACGGATGTCATCGACACGTATGTTTACAGAGGCCTGATCCAGCTCAATGATTTGGGAATGTCCTCCGCTGCGAACTTTTACCAATCGATAGTCGGGTTCTTCCTAGTCATCGGAGCCAACAGTCTGGCTCGCAAGCTTAATCGCGATACCGCACTTTTCTAGAATGGAGAATCGAAATGAACAAAGGAACGAGCGTTAAAGCGTATCAGAAAGTGTCCAAGCTAGCCGCGATATTGCTTCATATTATTTTCATCGCTTTCAGTCTTGCATGTATCATGCCTATCGTGCTGATCGTCGCCATCTCGTTTTCAAATGAAAAATCGCTAACATTAAAGGGCTACAAGTTCTGGCCTGATCAAATCGACGGCTCTGCCTATCAATATTTATTCACTAATTCGGCGACTCTTGCCAAAGCTTATGGGGTTAGCCTGTCCGTTACGTTTATCGGTACATTACTAGCGGTATTATTGATTGCCTTATACGCGTATCCCATCTTTCGCAAGGATTTTCCGTTCAAGAAGACGTTTAATATTTATCTCTTGATTACGATGTTGTTCTCCGGAGGGCTAGTTCCTTTCTATCTGTTGTATGTCAACTATTTGGATTTGAAGGATACGTATGTCGCACTCATTCTCCCAGGCCTTTCGAACGCGTTTTATATTTTCATTACCCGCACATTTTTTCAGCAGACCGTACCGGAAGAAATGATTGAATCAGGCAAGCTCGACGGCGCTTCGGAGTGGCGGATTTTTTTCCAGCTCGTACTTCCCATTTCGCTGCCGGTGCTTGCAACTATAGGCTTGTTCACTACGCTGACGTATTGGAACGATTGGTTTAATTCCTTGTTATTCATTAATGATACCGATAAATACTCCTTGCAGTATGTAATGATTCAAATGATTCGCCAAGCGGAGTTTTTCAAAAATCAATTGGCGGGGAGCGGAGTTGCTCTGCTGGTGCAGCAATCGGTTCCGACGGAAAGTCTTCGAATGGCTATGGTTGTCGTCTCCATAGGGCCTATCCTGTTCGTCTATCCGTTCTTTCAGAAGTACTTTACCAAGGGGCTCACAATCGGAGCAATCAAAGGTTAGATCGTCTAGCCCTGGCTAACGGCCGGTTAGAATATATGAACATGAATAGGGGAGGTTTTTTTAGAAATGAAGACAACAAAAAGGTGGGGAATGGCGCTTGGTTGGATAACCGCGACCATGCTGGTTATGTCTGGCTGCAGCGGCAACTCGGGCTCATCCGGTTCGCCTAGCGAGAAGCCGGCGTCAACCGACGTGTCATCCGGGGATATCGGATCCGGCAATCCCGACATCTCTACGTACCGTAAACTCATTGTGTATACGGTAGGCAATTTCCCGCAAAACGATTCCAAGGCGGTTGTAGCGGAAATCAACAAATATTTGAAAGAGAAAATCAACGCCGAGATCGACTTCCAAGGACTACCTTGGTCGTCCTGGTCGGAAAAGATGGCGCTTGCCTACCAATCCGGAGAGCAAGTAGACTTGACCTTCGCTCCTAACTGGGCCGACTTTGCCAACAACGTTGCGAAAGGCGCATTCCTGCCGCTCGATGATTTGTTAGCCGAATACGGTCAAGGAATTACGGATTCGCTGGATCCTCGTTTCCTCGACGGAGGCAAAGTAGACGGCAAGATTTATGCGATACCAACCAACAAAGAAATCGGCGAAAGCCACACCATCATGTTCAGGAAAGATCTTATCGATAAATACGGCTTTGATGTCAACTCCATTAACACGCTGGAAGACTTGGAGCCATGGCTGCAAACCATCAAGGACAAGGAGCCTGGCCTGGCTCCGATCTGGCTCTCGGGCAGCGGCTCCGATACGCTTAGCTACTTCGATAAAACAAGGCCGAGCATGGAGGAAAACTTCCGTTACGAGCTGGTAGCCGGCGCTCCTGCGGGTATCGTGTTGGATACGAAGACAGATAAGATGATCGTCAGCTCCATGGAGTCCGATGCGGCTATTTACCGGATGAGGCTCTACAGCGACTGGTTCAAGAAGGGATTCATCAACCAGGATGCCGCGACGACCAAAACGAGCGCCGAAGACGCATTGAAAGCGGGCAAAACATGGATGAAGTTCGGTTCCGACAAACCGGATTCCGACAAGGAGGATTCCAGTGCTACGGGTATCGAGCTCGTCAAGCTTAAAGGGAACGATCCCGAAATCAGTACGGCAAGCGTCAGCAACTCCATGATGGCAATCGGGCGCACCTCCGTTGATCCGGTGCGGACGATGATGCTGCTGAACCTTCTGCATACCGACAAACATCTCGTCAATCTGATCGACTTCGGCGTGGAAGGACGCCAATATGTCAAGGTGGATGGCAAGGATAATTTCATTAAGCTGCCGGACGGGATCGCTACCCGTACGGATACGGGGTGGGCACCTGGAATTGAATGGATGTTCGGCAATCAGACGCTCACTTATTTATGGGAAGGCGAGAACGCGGACAAATGGGAGAAGTTCAAGGCCTACAACGAGAAGGCGCACAAGGTCAAGTCGTTCGGGTTCAACTTCAATACGGATTCTGTCAAAACAGAGGTGTCCGTCGTCAGCAATATCATTAAGGAATATCGTCCGCTTCTGGAAACGGGGAGCTTGGATGCCGATAAGGTACTGACGGAGTATAACGAAAAGCTAAAGGCTAACGGTATCGAGAAGATCCGCGCCGAGGTTCAGAAGCAGTACGACGAATGGAAAGCGAAGCAATCATAAGCGGCAGGGGGAAGGACCGAATCGGTCTTTCCCCTTTCGTGCCGACTAGCCTGTACATACATGCATGAAAAAGGAGAGAAACTGTGAGACTGTCGTTGCGATTTAAAGTAAGCGCTCTCGTCCTGCTTTTAGTGGCGCCTTTGTTTCTCTTCCTTTACTATACCAATATTTATTCCACGAATATCGTTCGCGAGAAAGTCGCAAAATCAGCATCGGATACGTTGACCCTTCACTTGGGAGCTTTAGACGAGCTGCTGGAGCAGACCAGTACTTATTTGCTTCGCACGGCAAACGAGAGCATGCTGCTGGAACTCTATTCGGAAAGCGACCCGGATAGCGTTAGTTACTATTTATCTATAAGGAAATTAATGGATCAGTGGTATAGCGATGTCAGTTACTACTCTATTATTCGCAGTGTGTTCGTGTATCATCTGGATCGTGACGAGCTATTCCTCAGCAGTCAGAAGGAGTATTACGCGGAGAGGGATGCTATCCGTTCCGGATTGTCATCCCGGCTGAAGACGTTTAAGCTCCCGACATCCTTAAAGTGGGAAATCGTTAACGTTGGCGGAGAGCCGGTCTTGTTCAAGGCGCTGCCGGATAAGAGCGGAAGGCTGCTTATAGGAGTACTTGTGAGCATTGACTCCTTGGCGCAGCCGTTAATTCGGCTGGAGTCTGTAGAGAACGACGAGAAGATCGGAATAATATCCAAAGACGGCAATCTGTTGTGGGGGCAATTTGTAAGCGAAGACCTTAGCCGCATCCGCAGTCATCTGAGCGATCAGTCGAATCGCAGCAGCACCTCCATTCGCATGAGTGACGGCAGTAACTATTTGTTCGTGGGCCAACCGTCACTTTTCTCGGATCTCAATGTTTTCATATTACTTGACGAAGAATCGCTATTGGACGAGCTGCCGTTATTCCAACGCGTAATTAAAGCGATTCCTGTCGCGGTTGTCGCGATCATGGTTATACTATTCTTTCTACTAAGCAAACTTGTTTTCAAACCTATTCAGCAGCTGGCAAGCGGGATGCGCATACTTGGCAAGGGACAACTTGATTACCGATTAAAAGAGGAGAACTCTAAGGAGTTTCAACTGATTACGCAGCAATTCAACCGGATGGCCGAACAAATAGGCAATCTGAAGATCGACGTATATGAAGAGAATATGAAAGTGCAGCAAGCCGAACTTAAGCACCTCCAGGCTCAGATCAATCCGCATTTTTTCATGAATTCCTTAAATATCGTCTTTCATCTTGTTGAACTGCAGAAATATTCATTGATTAAGAAAATGATCGGTCACCTGGTCTCTTATTTCAGGTTTATCATGAGCACCAATGACGCGTGGATAACGCTTGCAAGCGAATTAAACCATATCCGCAACTACATGGAAATCCAGATGGTCATGTACCCGAACAAGTTAAGCTTTCAGGAAAGGGTAACGAAGGATCTGGAGAATGCACTTATTCCGCCATTGCTTGTACAACCGTTCGTCGAGAACGCCATCAAGCATGGATTTATGAATAACACAGCACCTTTTAGCATCGACATTACTGTAAGCGAAGTCGCTGGTGAAGACAGGGATTCATGCATGGTCATTCAAATTCGCGACTCTGGAGCGGGATTCTCCGAAGAACAGCTCGTTATGCTTAATCTTGGATTATATGAAAAAGAGCCGACAGACCGTCAGCTCGGGATATGGAATGTTCGCAGGCGCCTGATTATGTTTTATGATCAACGTGCGAATATCGCCTTTGCCAACGATCCCCGGGGCGGCGGAGTTGTGCATATCGAATTGCCTATGCAGAGGAGGTAGTGATCTCTTAAATGTACAGAATACTAATTGTTGACGACCAATATTTTGCCTTGCTCGGTTTGCAGCAAGGCGTGAACTGGAGCGAATTGGGCGTTACGCACATCAGTCTGGCGGAGAACGTAGAACAAGCATTGAAGTGTCTGAAGAGCACTGCTGTCGATTTGCTTATTTGCGATATCGAGATGCCGGGGAGCAGCGGGTTGGACTTGCTAGCTTGGGTGGAGCAGCATTCGCCGAACACTTTGACCATTATGCTCACATGTCATGCGGATTTCGAGTATGCCCAGCGAGCCATCCATCACGGGGCTTACCATTATTTGCTGAAGCCCGTCGATTATGAGCAATTGAAGAAAGTTGCGGGCGATGCTATCGCTGAGGTTGGAAGGCAGAAAGAACAACAACAATTCGAAGTCCTCATGCAGGACTATAGAAGAAAATGGGAGCAACAGCTTCCTATATTGGTGGAACGCTTCTGGCAGGACATCTTAAGCCAGCGTGCATCTCTTCTCCCGGAGTCGTTGCAAAGATCCGCGCAAGCTTGCGGCTTGGCTATCAAGCCCGGTGATCGTTATATTCTGGTTCTGTTAGGTCTGGAGCAATGGAAAGACAACCTGAGCGCGCGGGATGAGGCCATTATGGAGTACGCGCTGCGCAATTTGGCGGGAGAACTGTTAATGAGAGGGCTAGAAGGTGTTGTTTTCCAGGATCATGTTGGTCTTAATCTAGCAATCGTATACGAGAAGGGGGAAGGGGCTTCCGTTGGCAACATGCTTGACCGCAATTGTCGGGGGTTCCTGAACGAGTGCGAACGGCTCCTGCATTGCTCTCTGTCCATCTACATCAGCCCGACGGTCATTTTGCCGGAAATCGTCAGTGCATACAACTATGTGAAGGATAGAGAGCAGCATAACTTAAATCGCTCCCGGCAAGTGTTCAAGCCTGTTTATTCACCTGACGAAAAAATCATGGATCAATCGCCGGCAGCGGCTCCGCTTGGTTTGTTTGCAGAGTGGGCTACGATCTTGGAACTGGGCGAGCTAAAGGAGCTGGATCGCCGCGTCAAGCAATGGTTCTGGAGCAACGAAGCCAATACTTGGACAAAGGAGTCGCATCATCAGTTCATTCACGGTATTCTCTTTATCACTCATACCATTTTGGCCAAAAAAGGATTATCGATTAACAAGTCGGCTGAATTAAAGAGCTTGACTGACAAGGAAAGTTATCCGAAACATTTCGAAGCCCTGCAAAGCTGGATACGAAACTGCCTAACCGCAACTGTACGTCTTCTTATGGCAAGCAACAATGTCTCTTCTGCCGTCGTAACCAAGATCAGACAGTACATCCTCTCCCACTTGAATGAGGAGATTACCCGGGAGGAGCTGGCCGCTCATGTCTATTTAAACCCGGCGTATTTATCCAGACTGTTCAAGAAAGAGACCGGATTATCGTTGTCTGACGCCATTATTCAGGAACGAATTCAAGAGGCCAAACGATTGCTCGAAGATACCGAATACAAGATTACGGACATTGCGGAGCATGTCGGTTATACCAGCTTGGGAAGCTTCTCCAACTTGTTCAAACGAGTTGTGGGGGTAACGCCGCAGCAATATCGAGCACGAAAAAAACGAGATTAAGCGAATGTTAGACAAAACAACAATTCTCCATAATAAAGCAACGTAAAGCTATAGGCTGGAAAATGATGCTTATGTTTTAATTTGAATAGGAAACGTCTTGCTATCTGGTCTAGCGAAAGGATGAATATTCATAATGGACAATCATAAGCAACTTGGGTTGACGCCCGCCTTAGGGTGGAATTCATGGAACACATTCACTTGGGACATTAATGAGCAGTTGATTCGGGATGTAGCGGACATCTTTGTTACGGAGGGATACAAGGATGCCGGCTACGAGTATATTGTAATTGATGACTGTTGGAGCTTGAAGGAGCGGGATGAGAACGGTAACCTGATCGTCGATCCTGTCAAATTTCCTAGTGGAATGAAGGCTCTTGCAAACTATATTCATGACAAAGGTCTAAAGTTCGGCATGTATTCATGTGTTGGCACTCACACCTGCGCAGGATATCCAGGCAGTTTTGAACATGAATTTCAGGATGCCCAGTTATTTGCGGAATGGGGCGTTGATTATTTAAAATACGATTACTGCTTCAAGCCGCGCCATATTTCGGGAGAGCTGCTGTATAAGCGAATGAGTATCGCTCTGAGAAACTGCGGGAGGGACATCTTATTCTCCGCTTGCAATTGGGGGGAAGATAACGTATACCAGTGGATCCGCGAATCGGGCGCCCATATGTATCGGTCCACCGGAGATATCCAGGATCATTGGGATTCGATCAAAAACCTGACGTTATCGCAGTTGGATAAACAATGCTATACGGGCTCCTATTGTCACAACGATATGGATATGCTGGTTGTCGGTATGTATGGCGGCAGCAATAACGATTTTATTGGCAGCAAGATTGGGGGCTGCAGCGACACGGAGTACAAAACGCATTTTTCGTTATGGAGTATGCTGGGGTCTCCGCTTATGATCGGCTGCGACATCCGAAAGGCAACTCCCGCAACAAAGGATATCTTGATGAACCATGATCTAATCGCAATCAATCAAGATAGAGAAGGCCGCGGTGCTTACCGCATTAAACCGGAGCCGCAATGGTTTCATACGAACGATGTCTTTATGCTGGTGAAAGTGCTGTCTGACGGCGATCTGGCCATTGGCTTTTATAACCTGAGCGACAGTCAGAGAGAATTATCGCTGCAGTTCTGGGATATCGGACTCCCCTATGCCGCCGGATATTCGTTGTCTCTGTATGACTGTTGGGAGCATAAGGAACTAGGTGTATACAAAGAACGATACGCTCCTGTGGTGCCGGCGCATGATTGTTTAGTTGTACGCGCAAAGCTGGTAAAGTAAATGCTCAACAACAGAATGTGCAGAACATGCCAGATCCCTCTAATGGCGGACGATGTGGCCATCTACTTGAAGCTTGTCTCTAGAACGGCACAGGATTATTTATGCATCGATTGCCTGGGCCAAAAGCTGAAATGTGGTCGCGAGCCTATCGTCAAATTGATTAATTATTATAGAGATTCAGGGAATTGCATCCTGTTTCGTTAGATATTTGTGCAAGAAGCCTAAAGCAACGTCATGTATTCCGAAGGTGTAAATGACGTTGCTTTTTTGAACACTTTCGAGAAATACAGCGGATCGCTATAGCCTACGGAGCAGGCGATAGATTTAATAGACAAGTTGGAGTACTTCAATAGTTCGCAAGCGCGCTGGATTCTACAGGCTGTGAGATAGTTGGATACGGACATGCCGGTAGCATCTTTGAACAGCCGGAACAGGTAGCTTCTCTCAATGTTTACGACATTCACAATATCCGTGACCGTAATTGTCGTTTTCCAATAGTTATTCTCAATATATTGTTTCGCTGTTTCTACATAGTCGTTCTGACGAATGCTCGCTTCTTTTGGGTAATATTCCATGTAGTAAGACAGCAGCAGACGAAGCTTGGCATCAGAACGTATTTTATCGAATGGCTTCGCATGGGTATTTCCGATGATATGAAAATAAGGCTCCAGATTGTCGGGAGATTCAGAGACTACTGGTTTTTCTGGCTCAAGTCCAGCCAAAGCGACTAGTCGTTGCGCTTCATCACCTTTGAACTCGGTCCAAACATACTCCCACGGGTCGTGTTTATCCGGATAATAATAGACTTCCGTGTGCGGAAAAATGATAAAACTTTCACCCGTCTTTATTAGAAAAGAGGTATCTCTCGTCTCCAAAATCCCTTTACCGCTTACAATGTAATGCAAAGCATATATATCGCGTACACCAGGTCCCCACTCATGCAGATTGGGGGGCTTATAACCGCTGCAGGTGCAAATCAAATGATTACGGATAGTTGAATGATAGAATGAAGTTGGTTTCATAGGCTGTACCTCTATCCTTTTTTATTTTGATATAAGGAGCTTTAGATAGATTAACTCATCTTAGTCCAAACCCGCCACACCAAAAACCCGTCAAAGCATAGTTGTTCATAGTCGAAAACGATAAAAATGGAGAGATGATTACATGGCCACGATGCAAATCAGCTTTTTTTCGGAATGCTTGAAGAGGGAGGTAACTTTTAATGCCCTGCTGCCGCTCGATCAACCTGTTTCCCCAAGGCGAGAAGACGCGGCCAATGTGCCACTTAAGGGGCTGTATCTGCTTCACGGCTATTGCGGCAGCCATACGGATTGGATCAGCTTTTCGCGCATTCGGGAGCTATCGGACCGCCATCGCATTGCTGTTTTTATGCCTGCCGGAGAAAATCGGTTTTATTTGGACGACGAAGAAAGTGAAATGAGGTTTGGCGAATATGTCGGACGGGAGCTTGTGGAATTTACGAGGCGAACATTTCCTATCTCGCAAGAACGCTCCGACACATTCATAGGCGGTTTTTCTATGGGCGGATATGGGGCTATTCGCAATGGACTCCATTACGCGGATCGCTTCGGCGGGATCATCGCCTTGTCATCGGCACTTATACCGTACACTATCGCGAACATTCAGCCAGGTTATCATAACGGAATCGCAGGTTACGGATATTACAGAAGCGTATTCGGGGACCTTAGCTCCCTGCTTGGAAGCGATAAGGATCCCGAGGAGCTAGTCCGTCGGTTGAAGCAAGGGAATGGGAACATGCCGCATATTTATATGGCTTGCGGCACGGAAGATTTTCTGCTCGATGTCAATCAACGATTCCATCAATATTTGAAGGACGAAGGGATCGAACATACTTATAAGGAAACCGCGGGCGCTCATACCTGGGATTTTTGGAACGATCGGATTGGAGAAGCGCTGAAATGGGCGTTGGGAGACCGAAGCCCTAAATAATGGAGTACGATCAGAGTGACGAGGGCCATTCACCGTGGCCAGCCTCTCTTACGGACTGGTCGATATGAAAACACGCCAATACTCGGCGTGTTTTTTATCTTAACTCGAAGTAAATATTAGATAACATTATCAATAATTGTACCTTGATTTTTTTGTTACTAATCAGGAGAATAATAATTATGCATAAATATTTCGTTGCCGGGAAATGGGGTTGTCATCGTGCCGAAGCGAATAGGGAACAAGGCTGCAATCATGCTTGCCGTATTGATGTTTGTGCAGACGATTGCGGCATGCGAGCATCAGCGCCCAACTGAGGAGCCGGATAATAGAGGCACGGAAGAAGCGATCTATTCGGATCCGGGTTTAACCAAATACAATCCTCCAATCGAGATTTCGATCGTTCGGAATGTAAATGAAGATTTCAGCGACTTGATCAGCAATTTTCCGGGAGAGACTCTCGAGGATAATCGTTGGAGCCGGCTTTACGAGGATGTGCTGGGCATTCGGGTAAAATACGAATGGACGGCCAAAGACGATCTCTATCATCAGAAGTTAGGGGCGGCATTGGCATCGGGCAATATTCCCAATATCGTAAGAGTGAATGCGCAGCAGCTGCGGCAGCTCGCGAACGAAGGTTTAATTCAGGATTTGACCGACGTGTATGAACAGTATGCGGCGCCGTTCACCAAGGACGTGCTAAGTCAGGAAGGAACCGGACCGTTCGAAGCGGCAACGATTGACGGAAAGCTGATGGCTATTCCGGAAACAGCGGCATCGATTGAGGCTGCCCAATTTTTGTGGATACGAACCGACTGGTTGGATCGGCTTAAGCTTAAGCCTCCGAAGACGATGAACGACCTGCTCGCGATATCGAAAGCGTTTACAGAGAACGATCCTGACGGCAACGGCAAGGACGATACGTACGGGCTGGCGCTGACGCAATATTTATGGGATCCCGTCATGGGTGCGTTGGACTTTATGGCCGGTTACGGCGCATATCCGAATATTTGGCTCGAGGACGATACCGGCAAGCTCGTGAATGGAGCCGTACAGCCTCAAGTGAAGCAAGCGCTAACCGTGCTTCAAGGCATGTACCATAGCGGTCAGATCGATCCGGAATTCGGCTTGAAGGACGGCCGCAAAGAAAAGGCGCTGATCGCGGAAGGGAAGATAGGCATCATGTACGGGGAGCAATGGGGCTCCTTCACCGTGCAATCAAGTTATGAGAAAGACTCAGCTGCGGACTGGCAGCCGTACCCGATCGTGTCGGCTACGGGCGAGCCTGCCAAGGTACCGCTCCGATTTGCGACTAATCAATTTTTGGCTGTCAAGAAAGGCGTCCAGCATCCCGAAGCGATCGTGAAGATGATTAATTTGCATCTGGAGAAAAATTGGGGTGTTACGGCGGAATATGAAACGTACTATAGCACCCCATACCCGGCGTGGCAGCTCTCGCCCGTTACTCCGGCTCCTTTGCTCAAAAATTACGAGGCGTTTCTGCAATTAGAGGAGTTCCGGGCGACGGAAGACGAGACCGTTCTCCATGATGAAGCCAAAGCGATTCAGAAAAACATCGATGTTTATCGGACGAGAAACGATATAACCGGATGGGGCTGGGAACGTACCTATGGTCCGCAGGGAGCGTTCTCGATATTCAGACAATATGAAAAAAACAATCAACTGTTGTTCGAGAGCTTCGTAGGCGTTCCGACGGAAGCGATCATCGAGAAGCAATCGATCTTGGACGAGTTGAAAAACAAAACGTTCATGAACATTATTCTCGGACGGCCGATCGAAGAATTCGACCTTTTCGTCGAGGAGTGGCATCGGTTAGGCGGGACGGAGATGACGAACGAGGTTAACGAATGGTACGCGGAGAAGGGCCGAAAGACGCAGTAAGCGCGAGGCTTCGATCGCCTCCTCACCTATTCGCTCCGCGGACAAAGCAGCTTGCGAGGAGTTGTATAAGATTGCTCAAGATACCTGTCAATTCCATGCGCCACGCCTTGTTTCTTAGGCTTGTCATCATGCATCTCGTTGTCATTCTGCCCATTATTATATTAGGCGTTTATTTGTATAATTGGAGCTATACCAACGCGAGCCAGGACATTTCAAGGAACACCTTGGCGCAGTTGTCCTCTTATCTCGATGACATGAACCGTGAGGTTGAATGGCTGGAGGTCCAGCAGTTCGATATGCTGCAGGAGGGAGAGCTTACGAAGGTCGCGGTAACGTGGGAGATGATGGACAGCGTCGAAAAGAAGGAGAGCATGGACTATTTGGTTCATCGGCTAACTTCCATTAGGAACAGCAGCGCGTATATGAAGGATATATACGTTCATATCCCCTCGATTGGCAAAACGTTATCGTTCGGCAATGCCGTTCACGATCTGGAACAAGGAAGGTATGACCAAATTCGGGCTTTGTCGGAACGAAGCGGAGCCAAACGTTTGATTAGGCAGGGCGATTCGCTTCATCTCAGCGCCTCCAAGTACGGCGGGAAGAAGGGAGAAGAGCCGCTCTTCATCGTTCAGATCGAGCTTGATACGGCGAAGCTGAAGGAATCGCTGAACCAATTGAGCGTTTATCCCGAAAGCGGCTCTTTTCTTATCGCTGAAGAGGCGAATTTCACCCTGCTCGGCAGCGATAAATCACCTCATATTTTGAACGAATATTTGAAAGCGCAGCGACTTTCGGAGGAAAGTTCCTTGCTATTGAAAGCAGATGGACGATCCTACCATATCGACAAAGCGGAATCATCTGAATTGGGCCTTGCGGTAGTGACCTATTTGCCGGAGGAGACGGTGAAGAGGCCACTGAACAAGTTCAATAACTGGGCTTGGCTGTTCACGGCAACCTCGATTCTTGCGATCGTTGTCTATTCTCTCTCGACTTACCGTCTCGTTCATCGGCCGCTGCTGCTGCTTGTTCAGAGCTTCCGTAGAATGGAAGGCGGGACGCTTGATATCCAGATCGAACACGAGAACAAAGATGAATTCGGTTATTTGTACGATCGATTCAATCAGATGCTGAACAAACTGCAACTGCTGATTGACCAGGATTTCAAGCAGAAGCTCATGATGCAGAAGGCCGAGCTCAAGCAACTTCAGTCTCAGATTAACCCGCATTTCCTATATAACAGCTTTTTCATACTTAATTCACTAGCCAAGACGGGCGATACGGATCGTATCGAGCTGTTCACCAATATGCTCGGCGAATATTTCAGGTTCATTACGCGCAACGGCGAAGACAATGTGTACTTATCCGAAGAAATCAAGCATGCCAGGATGTATACGGAAATTCAGAAGCTTCGGTTCTCTAGGCGTATCAGCGTGCAATTCGACGAACTTCCGAAGGAAATGGAGCAAATTCGCGTACCAAGGCTTATTGTTCAACCGATTATCGAGAATGCATACGAGCATAGCCTCGAGAAAATGTCGGAGGAAGGTTTTCTTCGCGTTTCGTTCGAGAGGCATCAGTCGGATTGGCTGATCGTTGTCGAGGACAACGGAAGTCAGATTGACGATGCAACGATCCAAGCGTTGAACGACCAAATGACGAACAACGGCGAAGCGCATGAAATGACGGGCATCATTAATATTCATCGCCGCATTATGTTGACTTACGGAGAAGGCAGCGGTTTATTTTTGTCCAAAAGCAAGTTGAACGGCTTGCGAGTCGAAATACGGATCAATCCAAAGGAGGCGGATGGAGATGCACCGACTGCTGATCGTCGATGACGAGGAAATTATTACAGACGGCCTCTACGAAGTGTTAAGCAATCTCATGCCGGACCAATTGGATGTTTGCAAAGCTTATTCGGCTAAGGAAGCGCTCGCTTGGATGGCGCGTACGCGCATCGATATCGTCATGACCGATATCGCGATGCCGGGCAAGAACGGTCTGGAATTGTCGGAAGAAATACTGACGTATTGGCCGAGGTGCAAAGTTATTTTTCTTACCGGTCATAGCGAATTTGACTATGCGTATAGAGCTTTCCAGATGCCTGATGTCCGTTATTTACTGAAGACGGAAGGTTATGCGAAAGTGACGGAGGCCGTACGAGGCGCATTGCTCGACATTCAGCGCAGCAATCTCGAGAGCACGCTGCTGGAGCAGTCGCGCGAGCAAAAGTACGCTTACGAATTCATGGCGCAAGGGGATTATATGAGGCAACTGCTGCAAGAAAGCGACGCTCTTTGCGCAGAGCAAGCGAGAGTCATCGAGGAATTCGGCCATTTGAATATTGGCTTAGATCCGATGAATCCGGTTATGCTGGTGCTTGCTCGTCTGTCTTACCCTCCCGGGATGACGTATACGGAGAGAAGCAAGCTCCTCGTATCAGCAAGAACGTTATGGGATTCCTATCTGAAGGACCACGCCGATAGCATCGGAATCGTCGATAGGCATGGAGACTTGATGTGGTTTATTCAGCCGTCCAAAGAGTCAAGCGGAATCCATGGTGGTGACTTTATCCGCTATATGGAAGGTGTGCTCGAGCTGATCCAGGAAGCTTGCCTGACGTCGCTCGGATTAGAGATTACGTTGACTATAAGCGGCGCAAGCTGCGATTGGATAACGGTCACCCACCAATATGAAAGACTGCGCCAGCTGCAGCAGTTGAAGATCGGCGACGGCATTTCCATGATATTGCGGGATCGAGACGAGAATATGAACGGCTTCGGCGGCAAGGAAACGTTCGTGCCGGGTCGCAAAGCGGAGATTATGGCAGCGCATTTGGAAGCGGGCCGGGCGGATGAATTTTATGCGGATTGGGATCAGTTGGCGATGGCAGCGTTGCAATATAACGAGCATGCGCAGCGATCGATTGAAGCGTACTATTCCGTTGCCCTGATGCTGTATTCTTGCTTGAACCGTCTGGGTCTGCAAAATCGCCTCGACGACCACTCAAAGCTGATGCGGCTTGATTGCCATGCCTCCATGAAGGATGGATTTGTTTATTTGAAGCAAACGGCGGATGCGATCTTCCGCTACAAGCAGAGCGACGATCGGGATAGAACATCGCAAGTGATCGACCGGATCTCCCAGTATATCGACGAGCACTTAAGCGATGATTTATCCCTGGTGCGACTGGCGGAAATTCATTACTTCAATCCTTCCTATCTATCGCGTTTCTTCAAGCAGGAACGAGGCATTAATCTATCCGAATATATCGATACTTGCCGGGCCAGAAAGGCGAAGGAGCTATTGCGCGACAACGATCTAAAGGTCAGGGAGGTCGCCGTGTCAGTCGGGTATGAAGCGGCCCATTCGTTCACGCGGTTCTTCAAGAAGGTAACGGGAATGACGCCACAGGAGTATCGTGATTCTCTGACTATCAGCTAATAGAGACCAAAGAATAAGAAAGCGGCGATCGCCCCCTTATGTTAGCAAGGGAGTTGATCGCCGCTTCTGTATTTTATATCGAGCAGTCGGTTAATAGATACGGTAGTTTCCGCTTAATGCCAGAAGGCTGAAGAAGTACAGGCAATTGTCGTAATAACGCCGTTCGCCGGTACGCAATGGCGTGTTCCAGAACAAGTGAACAAAATGAGCGGCATCCGGTCCGTCCGCGGCAAGCGATGCCATTGCATTCGTCGCCAGAAGCCCGATCGGATGCAGCGAAGATTCTTTGAATGCTTTCCCGTCAATGGTGTAACGGCGATAGTCGGATACGTCGATTTCGCGGAAAAACGCTTGAATACGATTCGATTGTTCGACTTGCCACGGGTCCTTGCGGAACCATTCATAATCAAGTCCGATGTTCGCCGCTACGCGGTAGGCATCGCTGAAAAAATGCCGGTAGTCGCCGTGAGGCTGCGGTACGGCAGGCGTCCCGTCGTAGTTCGCGTACTCGGGCGATAGTCCGGTTACCGGATGGCAGGCTGTTCGCAGATAAACGCGGCTTGCCTCGGCGGCTTCCCTCCAGAAGCGTCTATCCTGCTCGTCCGCATGTAGCGCGAACAAGTCGTAGAAATGGGGCAAATGATAGGAAGGGTCGCTGAACGGCGATTCCGGTATGAACTTAATGAGCTTGGTAGCGGGATCCCACATCGGATCGCCTTCGCCGTTCTCTCCCTGATGTATGCACGCTCGAAGTATCGTCTTCGCTTGCTCGGAATAGTCGAACGGCTCCGGTCCGTCACCCCAGCGATTCGAAGCGAAGATCAAAGCCATCGCGAAAAATTCTTCACCGTCCGGAGCCGGTCCCTGGGAGATGCGGGTACCGTCAGGCTTGCAGTGCCAAGCGAAATAGTGCTTGTAGCGGCCTTCCGCATGCTGCATGAACGTCTTCGCATAGTTCCAGAGACGGTCGAATTCTTCCTTCTTGTTCATTTGCACGGCCATCATCATGCCGTACGACATACCTTCGGATCGAACGTCAGAATTGCCTGTATCGAGGAGATAACCTTTATCGTCACCCATAGGATAATAGATTCGCAAATCGGCACGGCCATAAAATAATTCGTCCCAAGCCTGCTCCAGTCTGGCGTGTATTTCCTGTTCGGAATATCCGAGCTCTTTGAACAAATTCCTGTAATCGGCTGTATGGAAAGCCCCTTTAGTTGTATTTGACACGATCGTAACCTCCATTATTATCGTATTAAAAACCCATCATAACATGGCCGTTGGTTAAGGAATTAAAGCGTTTTCTTAAAAAACTATAGCGTTTCTGGAGGAGCATAAACCGAAATCGTTCCATATTAGGATACATCAATGAAATAGTCGCATACGTCATTGTCTGATAAGGGCTCGTATTATACTATTTTGTTCCAAGACAGTGTTTTGGCAAATCTAACAATGGAAACGCTTCCGATAAAATGGGGCAATTGATCTGTTATATGATAGGAGTTGTTAAGCATGCTTAGAATAGTGAAAGTCGAGAACGGAATCGTTCAGGGATTGCCGGCGGCCGACCCTCGAATTACGAGCTTCAAGGGGATACCGTTCGCCGCGCCGCCCGTAAGGGAAAATCGGTGGCGTTCCCCGCAGCCCGCGAAAGACTGGAACGGCGTGCTCAAAGCATTCGAATTCGCGCCGATCTCGATGCAGGTGAAGCAAGAGATTGATGAAAAAAACATCTATACCAGAGAATGGGCAGTGGAGCCAGACATCGCCATGAATGAGGACTGTCTCTATCTGAATGTCTGGACACCGGCCAATCGTACCGATGAAAAGCTGCCTGTATATGTATGGTATTTTGGCGGAGGACTACAGGTTGGCCATACGGCAGAAATGGAGTTCGACGGAGAACGGATAGCTAGGCGGGGCATCGTGGTAGTTACAATCAACTATCGTTTGAATGTATTCGGATTTTTATGTCATCCCGAAATTACGTCGGAAGCACCGGAAGCGCCTGCCAATTTCGGAAACCTCGATCAACAAGCGGCCACGAGATGGGTCAAGCGTAATATTGAGGCTTTTGGCGGAGATCCGGACAATATTACGATCGGCGGACAGTCGGCCGGAGGCGGAAGCGTCATGAGCCAGCTCACTTCGCCTCAGAACGAAGGACTCTTTCAGAGGGCGATTATTCAAAGCGGAATCTTTACGAAGCTCTACCCGGGAACCCTCATGCCTAGTCTTCGGAGCGATTTGGCGGAAGCCGAACAGGACGGTTTGAAGTTTTTTGAGTATCTTGGCGTCTCTACGCTTGCAGAAGCCCGGCAACTGGATGCGATATATATCCGCGACAAGGCTGTGGAGTACCAAGGGTTTTGGGGCACCGTCGCGGATCAGGTCTTTAATGAAGGTAACCCGTTTGAACGCTTCCTTCGTAATAAGCGATGGATGGTTCCGGTCATGCTCGGTCATACGTCCTCCGAGTTTTTCAGCGTTCCGAATGCCGGGACGCTTGACGACTTTAAGAAAATGGCAGAAGACGTGTTCGGTGACGATGCCGAAATGTTTCTGGCGCTTGTCGATTTCAGTTCAGCCCATTTGGAGGAGATTGTGAACAAGGCATCGGTAAGCGGCATCGAATATGCGATTCGCATTGCCGGACAGGCTAATACGGACTCAGGTGCTCATATCCCTTTGTACTATTATAATTTCGACGCGGAAATACCGGGCTGGGATAATCCCGGCACCTTCCACTCGGTGGATCTTTGGTTTTTCTTCGAGACGCTTGCTAAATGCTGGAGACCGTTTGTCGGCAAACATTACGATGTGGCCCGCCAGATGTGCAATTATTGGGTCAACTTCATCCGTTCCGGAGATCCGAATGGACAAGATTGTACAGGAGAGGAGCTGCCTCGATGGGAGCCCTATTCGTCAGAAGCGCCGTATGGGATGTTGTTTGCCGATCGGGCCGAGTTTTCCAGGGAACAACCGAATGAGGTCATGAGATTTCTTGTGCAGCAGTATTTCAAACACAACTCTTAAGGTTTGAGGAGACATCGTTTATGCAAAATCAGATGAAGTTCCGTTTGCCCCGCATGTTCAGTGACGGAATGGTGTTGCAACGAAACACGAATGTGAAAATATGGGGATACGCGCCTGCGGAAGAAGCCGTCACCGTCCGATTCAAAAATCATGTCTGCAGCGGCACCGCCGACAAGAATGGACAATGGATGGTCAGTCTTCGGACAGATGAAGCGGGCGGGCCCTTTGAGATGCTAATCGAGACCGGGGGCGAATGCATCACGCTTCATAATATTTTGCTAGGTGACGTTTGGTTATGCTCTGGCCAATCCAATATGGAGATGAAAATGTTATCCCTTCGGCAATCGTTTCCTGAGGAAATAGCTCAAGCGGATAACGATGCCATTCGGCAGTTTCTGGTTCCGGTCAGCTTTGATTTCGAACGGCCGCATACCGACTTCGAATCCGGGGACTGGGAGGCCGCCGATCCCGCAAGCGTCTTGAACTTCACAGCCGCAGGCTATTTCTTTGCGGCTAAGCTGTATGAGAAGGATCGCGTACCGATCGGTCTGATCAATGCCAGTTTGGGCGGGGCTCCCGTTCAAGCCTTTATGAGCGAGCACTCCCTTGCGCCTTTTGCGGAATACATGGAAGAATTGCAGAGGTTAAAGAATAAGGAGTATCTGGATGCATTGGCGCAAAAGGATCAAATCAACCGAGAGCAATGGTACACCTATATCAATCAAAATGACGCGGGTATGCCTGCTAACGGAACAAAGTGTTATGAACCGGGTTTCGACGCTTCCGCTTGGCTTGCCATTTCGGTTCCTTCCTATTGGGAAGATAGCGGCTTGGGATCCTTCAACGGCGTCGTCTGGTTTCGGAAAGAAATCGAGGTTCCTTCTTCCTGGCTTGGCTATCCGGCGACGCTTGAGCTCGGCAATGTGGTGGACGAGGACACCGTTTACCTCAACGGTACACAGATAGGAACGCTGCCGAACCAGTACATTTCGAGAAAGTACAATATTCCGGAAGGTCTGCTGCGGGAAGGCAAAAATACGCTTGTCGTTAGAGTCGTCAATTTCTCCGGTAAAGGAGGATTTTACAAAGATAAGCCCTATTGTCTTCACATCGGAGACCGGAGCCTTGATATAAGCGGAGAATGGCAGCATATGATCGGGGTCAAGAGCGGTCCGATGCCCGAGCCTTCCTTTGTCCAGTGGCGTCCAGCGGGCTTGTACAATGGTATGATTGCGCCGATTGCCCCTTATGCGATCAAAGGCGTTATCTGGTATCAAGGGGAGTCCAACTTGAATAAACCCGAAGCATACGAAAGCCTGTTCCAGGCGCTTATTGGCGATTGGAGAGGCAAATGGGGCTTGGGTGCCTTCCCCTTCCTCTATGTACAGTTACCCAACTTTGCTGAGCCTTCGGATAGACCTGTAGAAAGCCAATGGGCAGTGCTTAGAGAGGCACAGCGGAAGACGCTTGCCTTACCGATGACAGGAATGGCTGTGACTATCGATATTGGCGAATGGAACGATATTCACCCGGTCAACAAGATGGATGTCGGATACCGGTTAGCCCTCGCAGCTCGGAAAGTAGCCTACGGGGATGAGGAGGCAGCGACTTCCGGCCCCATGTATCAATTCGCGGAGAAAAAGGGAGATCGAATCGTTCTGCACTTCAGCGATGCAGGCGGTGGATTAGTCGCTAGAGACGGTGGCAAGCTTAATCATTTCGCCATTGCCGGAGCCAATCAACGGTTCGTCTGGGCAAACGCCAGAATTGAAGAAGATCATGTTGTAGTGTGGCATAATCAAGTTCCCGATCCCGCCAGGGTGAGATATGCATGGGCTGACAATCCGGTAGGTGCCAACCTGTATAGTCGGGAAGGCTTGCCTGCATCGCCTTTTGCTACGGATTAACCGTTGCTGCCTTAATTGCAGGGGACATCACGTTTTGGCCGTCTTTTGAAAATTTCTTGGCGTATACCCTGTCAGCTTTTTGAATTGCCGGCAAAAGTGTTCCACATTTTGATATCCGCATCGGGAAGCGATCTCAACAATGCTTTGGGTGCTATGAATCAGATATTCTTGCGCTAATCGGATTCGATATTGAATGACGTCATCCATGCAGGAAATTCCAAATGTTTTCTTATAGAGGTTCTGAAGATAGCCCGGACTTATTTGGAGATAATCCGCCATTTTCGAAACCGTCCAGCAGTCACCCGGATCGTTTTGAATCGCTGTTCGAATCTTTAATAGATTGTAGTATTGAGGCGTAATGACATGATGAGAATAGGATTCCAATAGCTTGTTAAACAGCGTCCGGAGCAAATAGTCGATGGAAGATTCCTTGTAATCGCGATTATAGTTGTGTTCGATGACTAGCAGTTCAAACAGCTTATGGCAATAGTCAGGATCGTTGATGGAAAAAGGAACGCCAAGCGGAAGCGAGGATTTCGTAATATAAGATTCATTGGATTCGAAGCGGATCCAGTCATTGACGAAATAATCAGAACTGGCTTGGTAATAAACTTTTTGCTTTGGGCGGTAGAGGACGGCGCTGTGTGCAGGGTATTCCTTAACATCGCCATTGACCCAAAACCTCGCAGGGGTCTTAGTGATCACAAGGAGCCAGTGATAACCTACGGGCACATCAATAACAAAATTGCTTGCGTGTGTTGTATTGCTTTCAACATAGTATATATGAGCCATCCGTACCCCTCCATGTTAGCATTTCTACATTATATCATGCTGACCTAGCAAGAAGCTCTGATAGTCGTAGAAACTAGAATTAGAGAGGTATTTATACAGAGTTTGTCGGGTTGTGAACTTGTCTTGAAGTCGATAAATTGATGTAAGAGAGATGCCGAACGATTATTCGCAATGCAATTAAGAAATAAAAAGGTTATCCGATTAAGAAAGCGGCGGTCGTCCCTCGAGTTCAATAAGGGAGAGAACGCCGCTTCTGTTTTTCTTAAGCGATTCCTATTTTTTCGAAGAGAGAGGGTTGCCTGCATGCATAGCGTAATTATTGTCGACGATGAAATCTATTTCCGTAAAGGCTTTATAAGGATGATTGATTGGGAAGGAAACGGATATCAGGTCATTGGCGAGGCCGACAATGGAGAGGATGCGCTTGAGATGATCCGGGATAAAATGCCCGATCTAGTCATCACCGACATTCGGATGCCCGTTCTGGACGGTCTTGCCTTAATCCAGGCGGCAGAGGAAGAGAAGCTTGATACGGAATTTGTCATTATTAGCGGACATAACGATTTCACTTATGCGCAGCAGGCGGTTCGTTTCGGCGTGCTCGATTACGTGCTTAAGCCGGTGGACGAGGAGGACATCGCTCAAGCGCTGGGCAAGCTGCGGGACAAGCTGGCGAAGAAACGACAGCTTCAGGAGCGTCGACGCAAGCTGCTAAGCGAGAAGCAGATCGAAGCGCTCATACGCGGAGAATCCGCAGATGACGCAGCGGAGGCTTGGATGAAGTACGAGACGTCAATTGGTTCTCGAACGTTTACATACACGCTGATCGAGCTGAACAATGTTCACCCATGGAGCGACAAGAAGCAGCCGTCGACGGATGAGCTGAGGGCAAGTATTCGGGCTGCGGTGCGGCAGCTGGCTCCAAGCGCATCCGATCCGATTCTTTATGAGCATCGCCGAACATACGGGTTGATCGTTACGAGTATGCATCTCTCCGAAGCCGGAGGCAGCGTACATGCGTTTATGGAGCTTCTGTTATTGCGGTTAAACGAGCAATTCGGACTTGAATACCGCGCCTATGCGGGAACAACCGTCCAGCATTTGAGTGGTATCAAGGAATCGTATACAAGTGCCAAGGAAGCAATGAGCTGCAAATATTACAGAAGCGCCGATCGCGTCATTGCCTCTTCGGACGTGAGCGGAACGGAACTTATTTATAGTCAATTGGACGACGACATATGCCGAAGGCTGGTAGAGGCGGTTGAAGAGAACGATTCGTACGAGATGAAACAGGTCATCGACTCGTTATTTTCGGAGTTTCGCAGCAAACGCTATTCTCCTGAAGCAATCAAGACCAGCATTGTCCAATGCGTGCTTGTGATTTGCAAATCGATTAGGGGCATGGAGGGGGACGAAACCGAGCTTGCTTCCTTCGAGCCGGTCATTAATTGGCATGATCACAATGTTACGTTGGAGGAAATCAAACGCTTGCTTACCGCATTCGTCTTCGAAGCCGGCGGTATGGTAGGCGAGCTGTATCGAACCTACGGCAAGGGCAGAATGCATAAAATCAAAACGTTCGTGGATCAGAATTATAGCAAAAATATTAGTTTGAAAAACATTGCCAGCCAATATTATATGAACCCCGCATATTTGGGACAGCTCTTCAAAAGAAATTACGGCTTGTACTTTAACGATTACTTACAGAAGCTGCGGATCGCGGAAGCCAAAAAATTATTAAGGATGAAGGACTTGCGAATCTATGAGGTGGCTGAGCGGGTAGGCTTCAACAATCCCGATTATTTCGTAACGCAATTCGATAAGCTGGAGCGTATGACGCCGTCCGAATATCGAAACAAATTAGATCTGCAATAGATTATTCGGGGTGAAATCAATAATTAGTGAGGAATTCGATGCAGTTAGGCGGGTAAACGAACGATGTAATCGCTTTTATACTTAGGTTGTACTTACATTTAGATGAGAGAGGGGTAAGAAGAATAGTGAAGAAAAACAAAGTATTGCTTCTCAGCCTGGCTGCTGCCTTGACGCTGTCCGCCGTGACGGCCTGCTCCGGCAACAACAACAACAAAAACACAGACAAACCATCTGCAACAAACGCCGCAACCGGCGACAATGGCGGATCGGAGCCGACGAAGGAAAAGGTAACGTACACGATCTATAACGGCGTGGCCGGATCCAAGGACGGCAACACAAACGAGACGACGATCGGCAAAATGCTCGAGGACCAAACCGGCGTCAACTTCAAGCTGGAGTTTCTCGTAGGCGACTTGAACACGAAGATCGGCACGATGATCGCGGCGAACGAATATCCGGACGTGCTTATTCCGGACGCGGCGATGGAAGAGGTAATAAATGCCGGCGCGTTCATTCCGCTTGACGATTTGATTGAGAAGCACGGTCCGAACATCAAGAGGGTATACGGGGATGCGCTCGACCAAATGAGATCGTCTGACGGCGAGCTATATATTCTACCAATTGCCGCTCAGGTAGGCGAGTTTATTCCCGATCCGGAAGCGGGCTCAGGGTTCTGGATTCAGCGCCGCGTGCTCGAGGAAGCGGGCTATCCGGTTGTTAAGACGCTTGATCAATACATCAAGCTGATTGAGGACTATGAAGCGAAGCATAAGGACGAGAAGCTGACAGGCCTCATTTCGCTTACGCATGACTGGAGATTCTTCGCAACATCCAATGTGCCGATGCACTTGATGGGTTATCCGAATGACGGCAACGTCATGATCAACGCGGATACGTTGGAAGCGAAGACGTACGCAGGCGACGAAGGTACGAAAAAATGGCTGCAGACGCTCAATGGCCTGAACGCAAAGGGTTTATTCGACAAAGCTTCGTTCGTAGATAACTACGACCAATACATTGCGAAGTTGACGTCGCACAACGTGCTTGGCTTCTTTGATTACAAATGGCAAGTGGACAATGCGCTTAACGTGCTGAAGGATGATGCGCGCAAGGATCCTTCTCTCGATAAGTACAGATACTTCCCGCTGCCGATTACGTTCGACGAGAGCATTACTGACGCTTACATCGATGCGGAAGCAGGCGTTGTTACTAACCGCGGTATCGGCATTACGGTCAGCGCCAAAGATCCGGTCCGCATAATCGAATATTTTGACAATTTGTTGAAAGAAGAGAACCAAATCCTGACGTCGTGGGGTATTAAAGGCGAAACGTACGAGGTTAACGAAGAAGGCCGCTTCTACCGTACGCAGGAGCAAATCGACAAAATCAACGAAGCGTTCAACGAGACATTCGGCTTTAAATATTATAGCTGGAACTGGCCAAGCTACGGTGCCAATTCTACGCTGTCTGATGGTAATGCCAAGGGCGTAAACGTTCAGCCTGAATATTTCCAAGCGAGCTTGACGGAAGCGGATAAAGTAATCTTGGAAAAATACGGCGCTCAGACCTATTCTCAAACGTTCGCAAAGCCAGTATTCCGCCCATGGTATCCGGCATGGGGCTTCGCGAAGGAGCAAAATTCGCCGGAAATCATGTGGGAAACGAAAAAGGACGAGTTGACGAAGAAGTACTTCCCTAAGCTTGTACTTGCCGATCCTGGCAAATTCGACTCGATATGGGAAGAGTACATGAAGGAGTTCGGCAAGCTTGATACGGCCGGCTATGAGAAGTGGACGACGGAAAAAGCCAAGGCGAAGGTTGAAGCTCTTAAATAATGGATGACGGAGATAGGCCGGGTTTAACATATCGATACTAATTCGATCAGTGTCCGGCCTATTCCTATTGTTAGGGCAAGATGCTTCGGTACCGGAAGGAGAGAAAATGATGGAGTCCAATACAATACAGACAACGAGCCGGCCGCCAATAAACAAGAAGCCGAAGGGAATCAAGCAGTTCTTTGCGAAGCTGCTGCAGCAGCGTGCGCTCGTTATTATGACTGTGCCATTTTTGTTATGGCTAATTCTATTCAAGTACGTTCCGATTTGGGGCTGGACGATGGCTTTCCAAGATTTCAAGCCTGCACGCGGGTTCTGGGAGCAGAAGTGGATCGGCTTTCACCATTTCGAATTTTTGTTCGGGGACGATCGGTTCCTTCGGGTACTTCGCAATACGCTTGCGATGAGCACCATTAATCTTGTGTTTGGTTTCTTGACGGCAATTACGCTTGCGCTGCTGCTGAACGAATTAAGGAAGGCAGCCTTCAAGCGAGTCGTACAGACCGTTAGTTATTTGCCGCATTTTATTTCATGGGTCGTGGCGGCCAGCATCATCCAAACGACGTTGTCGCCGGACGGTATCATCAATGAATTGTTGGTTTGGCTTGGGATTGTGAGCGAAGGAAATGAAATCTTATTTTTGGGCATTCCTGAATATTTCTGGACGATCTTCGGAGCAAGCTCGATATGGAAGGATATCGGATGGAACACTATCGTTTATTTGGCCGCTATGACAACGATAGACCCTGCACAGTACGAAGCGGCAGAAATCGATGGCGCGAACCGGCTGCAAAAGATGACGTACATTACGCTGCCGGGCATTAAATCAGTCGTCGTCGTATTGTTAATTATGAATATCGGATATTTGCTGGATTCGGGATTTGAGCCGCAATATTTGCTGGGCAACGGCATGAACGTGGACTATTCCGAGAACATTGATATATTTGTCTTGAAATACGGCATCGCGCAAAGCAACTTCGCCCTTTCCACCGCGGCAGGCATGTTTAAGACAGTGGTCAGCTTCATCCTGTTGTTCGCAGTGAACCATATTGCGAGGCGCATGGGCGAGGCAAGACTATTCTAGAACAGGAGGCATATAAATGGCTGCAAGCGATGTGAAACAGAACAAGAAATACAAAATCAAAGCACCGATGGGCGATCGCATATTCGACATCTGCAACTATACTTTTATGATTTTGTTGATGGTCGTCACCCTATATCCATTTCTTAACGTATTGGCCGTATCGCTTAATAGCTCGCAGGACTCGCTTAAAGGCGGTATTTACATGCTTCCTAGGGTGTGGACGCTGGACAACTATCAATACATTTTCAAGGAAGCGACGATTTTCCATGCGACTCTAATCTCGATTTTGCGTACGGTTATCGGAACGGGCTTGACGGTGATATGCTCCGCGATGGTCGCCTATGCAATCAGCCGACAGGATTTTGTGCTGCGGAAGTTTATTACGCTTGCCTTTATATTGACCATGTATTTTAGCGGCGGCCTGATTCCTACTTTCTTATTGATGAGAGATTTGCATCTGGTAGGCAGCTTCTGGGTGTATATTTGGCCGGGCTTGATCGGCGTCTTCAACTTAATCATTATCCGCTCCTTCATCGAAAACTTGCCGGACAGCATTCTCGAATCGGGAAAGATCGACGGTGCCGGTGAATTCCGGACATTCTTCAGCATCGTGCTGCCGCTGACGACTCCCGTACTTGCTACTGTCGCCTTGTTCTCAGGCGTCTATCAATGGAATTCCTGGTTCGACGTCTTCTTATACAACTCTTCACATATCGACTTAAGCACGCTCCAGTATGAGCTGCAGAAGATTTTGCAGAACTCCAACACGACTGCCGGTACAACGGGTATGGACGGCATGATAAGCGGCGCGAGCGGAGCTCAGCAAAATAGAGTCACGCCGCTAGCTGTACGGGCAACGATGACGATCGTCGCTTCCGTACCGATTATCATGGTGTATCCGTTCTTGCAGAAATATTTTGTCAAAGGCATGATGGTGGGCGGCGTTAAAGGTTAAGCAACCGTGAGCAAGCACCCGGACTGGGTGCTTGCTTTGTTTTATCGCTCTATGATTGCTGCTTACGCTTCGAACCTAGAACTTGACGGGTAATGACTAAGAGATAGGCAGGTTGTTCCTTGCCCTAGTTGACATTACTATGTACAAATATAAGAATGTATAAAATTTGCTGTTTATACTGTTCTTATATTTCTCCGCGAAACGGTTGCAAACGCCGACAAAGGAGGACGATAGCCGTTTACGCTTGATTAACAGGGAAAGAGGTGACAGCTTGCTGACCGTTAAGAAGCGTCTTGGACTCGCAGTTGCGCTCCTTGCCGCGGGCACGGCAATATTTCTCTTCTACCAATCACAGATTGGCCGGAACGAATCGGAGCAACAGCCGTCTGAGGTTGTGTTATCGGCTTACCTGAATGAAGAGACGGTAGAATTAAGCAAGGAGAAGGATACAACCTATGAAGTGAAATTATTGATGGACGACTTCCCGGTTGAGCAAGAAGTTGTCCAAATTCGTGCGCTGCTGAACATTCCAGCCGCGTTCGAAGTCGATGCAATCGTCCCGAACCCGAGCAACGTTTCGACAGCAGCCGTCGCGTTCCAGCTTACGGAGGAAGGGCTGGAACTTCGAATGGGGAATGACGACGGCTCACTTCTTGCATTTGCGAACCTTGACGGCAGCAAAGAGCTGGCAACAATTACATTAAAACAAACACGGGGGTTGATTGTGAAAATGAATAAGGAATTGAAAGTAAGCAGCCTGGAAATCGTGGATTCCGGTAACAAAAGCACAGCATATGACGTTAGCGGAGCGTCCACCGAGATGGTCTATGAACCGCCAGCAAGCGCGATCGGCAAGCTTCCGCAAAACGGAAACCCGCTTGTGTCGCATAAATTCGGTGCCGATCCTTACGCAATCGTCTACAATGACCGCGTCTACATCTACAGCACCTATGACGTACTGGAGTACGACGAGGCTGGAGAAGTGAAGGACAACACATATGGGTCAATCAACCGGTTGTCCATTGTTTCCTCCTCGGACTTAATGAACTGGACAGACCATGGCTTCGTCGTCGTTGCAGGAAGCGAGGGAGAGGCGAAGTGGGCAACTCAATCCTGGGCGCCGGCAGCGGCTCATAAAGTGATTGACGGCAAGGACAAGTTTTTCCTGTACTTTGCGAATAACGCCAGCGGCATCGGCGTACTGTCGAGTGACAGCCCGACCGGACCGTGGATTGATCCAATCGGGAAGCCTCTAATAGCAAGATCGGCGCCGGAAGCGGAGGGCGTCACCTGGCTGTTCGATCCGGCCGTACTGGTCGACGACGATGGCACGGGATATATCTATTTCGGCGGAGGCATTCCGGAGGGGAAGGAAGAGAATCCCGATACGGCCCGCGTTATGCAGCTTGGCGACGATATGATCAGCGTCGTCGGTGAAGCGGCCGTCATTCCAGCGCCTTTCATGTTCGAGGATGCAGGAATCAACAAGGTCGGCGGCACTTATTATTATACGTATTGCTCGAATTTCTACGGAGGCGTTCGACCGGAAGGAAGTCCGCCGGCTGGAGAAATCGCCTATATGACGAGCGATCATCCGATGGGGCCGTGGACATATCAAGGTACGATTCTAAAAAATCCGGGTCACTTCTTCGGCGTTGGCGGCAACAATCACCACGCGATGTTCCAATTCCATGACGAGTGGTATATCGCTTATCACGCGCAGACGCTGTCCAAGGCGATGGGCGTTCCGAAAGGCTATCGTTCGACGCATCTGAACAAAGTAAGCTTTGGCGCGGACGGCGTCATTGGGGAGATCGAAGCCGATCTAAAAGGCGTTCCGCAGCTGAATAAGCTTAATCCATTCATTCGCGTAGAGGCGGAGACGCTTGCATGGAGCGCAGGCATCGATGCACTGCCGCAGAAAAGAGATGATAGAGGAACGGCAGTCGCAGAGGTTGCGATTGCAGATATTCATAATGGCGATTGGACGGCTGTTGCAGGAGTGGACTTTGGGGATGGCGCATCCACGTTCACCGCGTACGTAGCTGGCGGAAGCGATGATGCTGTCATGGAGCTTCGCCTGGACAGTGCGGAGGGTGTCTTGATCGGCGCGCTTGCCGTGCCGCAGTCTGTCGGATCTGCAAGCTGGGCAGAAGTGAAGACGGCAGTCGCAGGGGCGGAAGGCGTTCACGATCTGTATTTTGTATTCAAAGGCAAGGCCGATACAGAGCTGTTCACGTTCAATGCATGGCAGTTCGGCAAATAAAATAGGGTAATAGATTTGAGCAGCGCCAGTCGGATGGGATCCGGCTGGCGCTGCTCGCTTCTTGTCACCAATTCGCAGCCGCCCCGTCGTGTAAGTGCATATATGCTCTTACAGATCGAAGCTGGGTTTGAGACTGTGTCTGTAAGTGCATATAGGCCATTACAGAGCGAAATCAGATGTTTGAACCGGCTGTTCTCCTCGTGTAAGAGCCTATATGCTCTTACGGATTGAAGCTGGGTTTGAGAATGTGACTGTAAGTGCATATAGGCCCTTACGGAGCGAAATCGGCTGTTTGAACCGGCTGCTCTCCTCGTGTACGAGCCTATATGCTCTTACAGATTGAAGCTGGGTTTGAGAATGTGACTGTAAGTGCGTATAGGCTCTTACGGAGTCATTCCGCAAGTTCGAGCCCACCAGCTGTCCCGTCGTGTAAGCGCGTATTTGAGCATACAACCCCAAAATCTATCGTTTATAAGGTGAACGAACAAGAAACGAACAGGTACTTCTCCAGAAATGAAAACGTTAAAATAAATACAGACAACGAGAATAAATGAGGAGGTTAGCGATGTCGGCGAAGATAAAGTTACCGAGTGAAGCAAGCGGCGAGACGATACTGAAGGCGATCGGCCTTAAGCGGACATTCGGCAAAGGCAATGCCGCCGTCACCGCGTTATCGGACGTCCATTTGGATATATCAGCCGGATCGATGGTGGCGCTTAAGGGCAGATCGGGCTCAGGCAAGACGACATTGCTGAATATGCTTAGCGCGCTTGACGAGCCAACGGAAGGACAGGTGTTCTTTCAGGGCAGAGAAATTACGCGTATGCCCGGCAAGGAGAGAAGCGCAATAAGACGCAAGGAAATCGGCCTCGTATTCCAGTCCTTCGGGTTGTTTCCGCTCATGAACGCCTACGAGAATGTTGAATTTGGTCTGCGCGTTGCAGGTACGCCGTTCAAGGGCAATCGGGAGGCGGCCGAGCAGGCGCTGGAGCAGGTCGGAATGAAGGATAGAATGAAGCATCGTCCGGCCGAGCTATCCGGCGGCGAGCAGCAGCGCGTAGCAATCGCACGAGCCATCGCTCACGAACCTGTATTGCTAATCGCGGACGAGCCAACGGCCGAGCTAGATAGCCGAATGGGCATACAAGTGATGCGGGTATTCCGCGAGCTCGTCAACCAATCCGGCATGACGGTCGTTCTCACGACGCATGACCCTGGCATTATGGAGCTTGTCGACCATGTCATTTCATTGGAGGATGGAACAATTGTATCGCATACGAACAACGAATAACGGAAGCGGGAAAATGTTTACGTCAACGGGAAGAGCGGCAATCGCGCTCGCTGCCATATTGGCGCTGTCCGGATGCGGACTGCTCCCTGCCGAGCAGCAAGCCTTGCAACCGCCGCTTGTACAGCCGGCACAAGAGCAGCTGGATATCGTGGAGGTTAGCCGTGGGTCTATTCAGACGTATCTCAAAGGGACGGCGCACTTTGTTTCCTCGAGCGCGGAAAATTTGTCGTTCAAGGAATCGGGTGGCCGGCTCAAGTCGATCAAAGCGGCAATCGGCCAAGAAGTGAAGGCTGGCGATCTGCTCGCGGAGCAAGAAACGGGAGATCTTGAGCTTCAGGTTAGTCTGCAGCGTCTTAACGTGGAACGGGCGGAGCTGATGTATAAGCAAGCCCTCGATGCTGATGCAACGCCGATCGATCTGCGTCTGCGTGAAATCGATCTTGAACGCGAGAACATTTCGCTGAAGTCCATGGAGACACGCCTTTCGAAATCGAGGATATTCGCAACGATTTCCGGAACGGTAACATTCGTGGAAACGTTGAATGCGGGGGATTTTGTTAACGCTTACCAATCCATCGTATCGATTGCGGATACATCGCGCATGCAGCTTACGTATGTCGCGGGAGATATGAAGGAAGTACAACCGGTCGAAGCGGGCATGCCGGTCAATCTAAAGTATAAGGGCAAGGAGTACACGGGCAAAGTGCTGCAATCGCCTTCTAACGTGCCCATCGGTACAGATGGAGCCAAAGCTGAGCGCAACGCCGTAACCCTGTTCATGAGCATGGATAATGCGCCGGACGGCATTCATATTGGCGACAGCGCCGAGCTTACGATTGAACTGCAGAAGCGCGAGAACGTCATCGTTCTGCCTCGCTCTGCCATTCGTTCTTATATGGGACGTTATTACGTGCAGGTGGCGGAAGGCGAACGCCGCAAGGAGGTCGACGTTGAGGTAGGACTGATAACATCGACCGAAGCGGAGATTGTCAAGGGACTTGAGGAAGGCCAGCAGGTTATCCTGAACAACTAACTAACAATGAAGACCAGTTACAAGCATGTAGCTGGCGCAAGGATGGGGTGTACGCATGGCCTTATGGACGATGATCCTCCGCAAGATGGCAAACAACAAGTGGCTGCAGCTGAATCTATGGATCGGCCTCACCGTATGCGTGGCCTTATTCAGCTCTATGCCGCTTTATTCGGAAGCGATCCTGCAGCGGACGCTGCAAAAGGAGCTGCAATCGGTGCAGCTTCAGGAAGGCGTGTATCCGGGATATATTCGCATCGGAACGACCGTATCCTCATCGGCGATGGACGAGAAGACAATCGAGGCCATTAAGCGTGCCGACCGATTCGTGCAATCGATACCGGGCAGAGCAGGTCTTGAAGCTTTATCCGTCTATCAGCAGCGCTTCACGCAGCGATTGAAGGTGTACGGAGCTGACGCTACGGATCAGGAGAAGCAATCGCAGAAGACGGCGGGCAGCATAAAGTCGCTTTCCGGCATGGAGAAGCGAGTGCGATTAATCGACGGCGTGATGCCGGCCGTTCGGGCTGACGGCATATACGAGGCGCTGGTTACGCAAAAGTTTCTGATCGCTACGAAGCGAGACCTCGGGGATGAACTGATCGCCGAAGCGCCGGACAAAACGAAGTTCCGTGTCATTCCGGTTGGGATTATGGAGACCAATCCTGCAGCCGATCCTTATTTACCTTTCCTAACATCGGAGGACAGCGACGGATTTATTATTCCATTCGATCAATTTGAGAGCGATTTCATACTTGGAGGAAAGACGAAGCTAGCGAGCCTGGATTGGCGCCTAGCCTTGAAATACGAACAATTAACGATTGATAAGATTGATGCATTCGTACAGACCGACAAGGATATCAGGCGATATTTCCGCGGTCGCATTGGCGTCGATGAGGTTAACATCCCTGCTGTTTCAACGGTCGATTCTTATCAGGGCAAGCAAGAAAAGCTTGACGTGATGATGCTTTCTCTTTATTCGCCGGTTATGCTGATGCTTGCCTTCTATCTCTATATGGCGGCGAATCTCATTATCGAACGGCAGAAGACAGAGATTTCGGTCCTGCGCAGCCGCGGGGCAAGCCGCCTGCAGATCATGACGGCCTATACGTTTGAAAGCTTATTTCTGGGCGTAAGCGCGCTTGCGGTTGGTCCGTTTCTAGGTATTTTGTTCACGAAAGTGCTTGGTGCCTCGAACGGTTTCCTAGAGTTTGTCAATCGATCAGCGCTTGAGGTTAGCTTGACCAGCAGCGCCTACTTCGTGTCATCGGTGGCGGTGGCTGCCGCATTGGCGTTGATCTTGATTCCGGCGTTCATGGCGACAAGGGTCAGCATCGTCAGTCATAAACAGCAGAATGCGCGCCATAACAAGCTGACTTTCTGGCATAAAACAGGCCTTGATTTTATCCTCGTCGGCATTGCCGTATATCTGCTCTACAATTTCAACAAGAGACAGGAGGACTTGCAGCGGCTAGGTCTCGATTCAGACGCTTTCCAGCTCGATCCGATGCTGTTCCTAATGCCTTCGCTATTCGCGCTCGGAGGCGGTTTGCTTCTGCTAAGGGTATATCCATGGTTCATTCGTCTTGTCTATCTGGCTGGACGCAGATGGTGGTCGCCGGCGCTTTACAACACGTTAGTACAGATTAGCCGATCATCCGGTCAATACCAGACGATCAAGCTATTCCTGATCATGACCGTCGCGACCGGACTTTTCAGCGCGAACTCGGCCCGCACTATTAACGACAACATGGAGAGCAAGATTCAATACAATATCGGCGCGGATATGACCATTATGACACGCTGGGAAAGCGATTCGCGTCCATCGACCTACCTGTCGTCCGCTCCTCAGCAGGTCGAGGCGGCTGCGTCCAGCTCGAACCGGGTTCAATACATCGAACCGCCGTTCCAGCCGTTCGAAGAGCTGGAAGGAATCCTTGCGAGTGCCAAAGTATTCAAGAAAGAAAATGCGCGGTTCGTAACCCCGTCTAGCGGAACAAGCGGGGCGACTACTCTTGTCGGCATCGACACGATGGATTTCGGCCAAACGGCGTGGATGAAGGACGGACTTCTCGATCATCCCATTAACGGCTACCTTAATCTGCTCGCGCCTAATACAAAAGCGGTACTTGTTTCTCGCTCGATCGCGGAGAAAGCAAAGGTGAAGTTAGGCGATACGATTGCCTTGTCTTGGGATGGACTTGATCAAGCTCCATTCGTCGTATATGGCATTATCGACTACTGGCCGAGCTGGAATCCGCTTCCGAACGGCAATAACAACGATAAGGAGAAGGTTGCTCAACCTAACTTAATCGTCGGCCATCTCGGCACGATTCAAAAAAGGCTTGTCGTTGAGCCTTACGAGGTATGGCTGAAGCTGAAGGACGGCGTTGCAAGCCAAACCGTCTACGACCAGCTGGCGGAGAAGAAGCTAAAAATCATTAACCTTCAGGACGCCACGCAAGAGCTGATTCAATCGAAAAACGATCCTTTTAGACTTGCGATCAACGGCGTTATGACGCTTGGGTTCGTCATCTCGATGTTAATCAGCTTCTTTGGCTTCCTGCTATTCTGGGTGCTTACGCTGTCGGGCAGAACACTTCAATACGGTGTGCTGCGGGCAATGGGCATTCCGTTCGGGCAAATTATCGGCATGCTCGTCAGCGAGCAATTGCTGACGTCCGGAGCGGCGGTTGTTCTAGGCGTCATCATCGGCAATACGATAAGCGAGTTATTCGTGCCATTATTCGAGATCTCATTCTCGACGAAGGATCAAGTTCCGCCTTTCGAAATGATTCAACAGCTCAGCGACTATCTGCAGCTGTATAGCATTGTCGGCATTACGCTGACAATAGGCCTGTTAATCCTTGGTTACCGATTATCGAGAATCCGAATTGCGCAAGCACTCAAGCTTGGAGAGGAGTAAACGATGATTAAAAGCGAAGGACTCGTCAAAATTTACAAAATGGCTGATCTTGAGGTGTTCGCCTTGCAAGGTCTTGATCTGCAGGTCGAGGACGGCGAGCTGATGGCGATTATCGGCAATTCCGGCAGCGGCAAGTCAACGCTCCTGAATATGCTGGGGGGCCTAGATAAGCCGTCCGCCGGCAAGCTGTTCGTAGACGGCAAAGACTTGCTGAAGTTCGGCGAGAAGGAGCTGGTGGCTTACAAGCGCGATACGGTCGGCTTCGTCTGGCAAAATAATGCGCGCAACCTTATTCCTTATTTAACTGCGCTAGCCAATGTAGAGCTGCCGATGCTGCTGCGCGGCAAGCATCGGCGGGCTCGGGCAATGGAGCTGCTGGAGGCGGTGGGGCTTGGCCATCGGATGAAGAATAGGCTGAGCGAGCTGTCCGGCGGCGAACAGCAGCGGGTAGCCATTGCGATTGCGCTGGCGAACGAGCCCAAGCTGTTGCTAGCCGATGAGCCGACGGGCTCGCTTGATACGAAAACATCTAACCAGGTGCTCGATTTGTTTCGAGCGCTCAACCGATCGATCGGCATTACAATCGTGATCGTCACGCATGATCCTTCGCTGGCGCGCAAGGTAGATCGCGTCGTCCAAATTCGGGACGGCAAGACGTCGGCTGAGATGATCCGCAAAGTCTCGTACGCCGATGAGCTGGCCATGCTGGACGCTGAGAGCTCCATGCTGGAAGCGGAGAGCCACACGGAATATGCCGTGCTGGACAAGGCAGGACGGTTGCAGATTCCTTCCGGTTTTCTTGACGTGGAAGGTTTCAAGAACAACAACAAGGTTCGTGTGGAGATGGAGGACGGCCGCATCGTTCTTTATCCCCAGTCAGCGAAGCAGACAGGCTAACCAAGCACCATGTACACTTCCTGCAAGGGGAGTTTGATATGGATATCTGATTGGAGAGAGGTGTTGTTCGCAAGATGAAACGGCTAACAAGGTTGATGGTGTTGGGACTAGCTGCGGTGCTCATGTTAAGCGCTGCTACGGTAGGTTCGACCACGTCCCGGAGTCATGTCCAAGCGGAAGCTGCGGCTTCCAGTGAACCGGCGGTGAATGATGGGATGACAGAAGAGCTCCAGCGTATTACTACAGACTTCGAGGACGGAACGGTACAAGGCTGGATGCCGCGCGGCGGCAATGTCATTTTGTCGGCTTCTGCCGATGCCGCATATTCGGGCGAGTACGGGCTTAACGTAGAAGGAAGGACAGAAGGCTGGAACGGCCCTACCTTTAACGTGACATCGTTCATGCAAGTTGGCAAGACATACGGCATTACGGCGTGGGTTCGTCTTCCCGCAGGCTCGAATGCTTCCGCCGTATCCATGCTCGTCGAACGTACGACGGAAGGAACGCCTTATTACGAGTTTGTCATATCTAAGACAGCTACGGACGGCGGCTGGGTGAAGCTGACTGGTGAATATACGTTGAAAAATGCCGTTTCGAACGCAGGCGTATACTTCGAATCATTCGACAATCCGACGTTATCCTTTTACGTTGATGAATTTGTGATCGAACGAGTGCCAGATCCGATTCCGATCGAGATCGAGCAAGACATTCCCAATTTGAAGGACGTATTCGCGGCAGATTTCCTGCTTGGCTCGTCTTTGCTCGTTAACGAGATCGAAGATCCCGAAGGACCGCATGCGGAGCTGCTCAAGAAGCATTTTAACAGCCTAACCGCGGGAAATGAAATGAAGTGGGACGGGACTGAGCCGGTCGAAGGGCAGTTCACGTTCCAGAACGCAGACAAAATCGTTGATTTCGGCGAGGAAAACGGTATTGCCGTGCGCGGTCATACGCTCATATGGCATTCTCAGACGCCGAACTGGGTTTTCTATGACGAGAACGGAAATTTAGCCAGCAAGGAATTGCTGTTCGCGCGTATGAAGAGCCACATTGACGAGGTTGTCGGTCGCTACAAAGGGAAAGTTTACGCTTGGGACGTCGTAAACGAAGTTATTGAGCCGGGCGATCGTCAGCCAGGCGGCTTAAGGAACAGCTTGTGGTATCAAATCGCGGGCGAGGAATTCATTGAGAAGGCGTTCGAATACGCCCATGCTGCGGATCCCGAAGCGATTTTGTACATTAACGACTACAACACGCATATTCCCGATAAACGCCAATTTTTGTACGACCTGATCAAGCGGCTCCGCGATAAAGGCATTCCGGTGCAAGGGGTGGGCCATCAGACGCATATTGGCATCGAATACCCGGCTGTACAGGAGCTCGATGACATGTTAGCGGCCTTCCGTGATCTCGGCATCGATCAGCAAATTACGGAGCTAGACATGAGCATTTATACGAATGATACGGATTCCTACGAGACGTTCCCGCTTGATTTGCAAATAAAGCAAGCGAAACGCTACAAAGCCATCTTCGACGTGTTCAAAAAGCATGCGGATCAGCTTACGGCCGTTATCTTCTGGGGCAAAGACGATCTAAATACATGGCTTCGCACTTTCCCGGTGGCACGTAACAACTGGCCCCAGTTGTTTGACGAGCGCCTCCAAGCGAAGTATGCGTATTGGGCACTTGTCGATCCGAGCAAATTGCCGGTCGAGATACAGAAGACAAAGGCGGTTGCCGGCGCTGTGAAGGTAGACGGCAAGCTGGAAGATACATGGAAGGCAGCACGGCCTGTCACGATTCAAGCGGAAGGCAGTACCGTCGCTTCTTACAGGACACAGTGGGCTTCGGGGAAATTGCATGTTTGGGTCGATGTGCTTGACGCGACGGTGAACGGCAACGATGCCGTCGAGGTGTTCATTGATGCGAATAACGGCAAGACGGCATCCTACGAGACGGACGATAGGAAGTATACGTTCCGCAGGAGCGGCGCGAATCCGCATAGTCCTGCAGAATATAAATCGGTCAAGACAGCGACCGGCTATGTAATTGAAGCATCCATTCCACTCTCTGGCGCAGCTTTAGGCCAAACGATCGGCTTCGACGTTCGAATCGCTGATCGTTCCGGCAATGTCACCACTTTGACGTCTTGGAACGATATTCATCATAAGCAAAATACGGATACATCGGGATTCGGGGAGCTGGAGATGATACAGGGTCCCCGTCTGGCAAAGGCCGCTCGCGGAACGCCGATCGTTGACGGCAAGATAGACGGTATTTGGAAGAGCGCAACCGCCTTTACGACAAATCGGTGGGTACAAGGAACGTCAGGTTCTACAGCCGTAGTCCGAACGCTTTGGGATGGCGGCAAGCTGTATATTTTGTCCGAGGTAACGGACTCGAAACTAACGAAGCGCAGCGCCAACGTGTGGGAACAGGATTCGGTAGAAATTTTCCTCGATCAGAACAACGCAAGAAGCAATCCATATGACTCGGATGATGGGCAATTCCGAATAAACTTCGATAACGAACAATCCGTTAGTCCTGGTTCTTCCAGCGGAAGACTTGTATCCGCGGCGAAGCGAACGGCTACCGGTTACATCGTCGAAGCTTCCATCGCTTGGACGGGTACGCCGCCGCTATCCGGCAGCTTAGTCGGCTTCGACGTTCAGGTCAACAACGATCAGGACGACGACGGCGTTCGCGATAGTATAGCGATCTGGAACGACACGACAGGCATGACATGGCAGAACTTGTCCGAGATCGGACTGCTGGAGTTTACGAAGTAGTCGAAGGGATATAAATATGAAAGAAAAGACTCGCAGCGAACATGCTGCGAGTCTTTCTACTATCCGGAAGTGGTTGGATTTCATCCAGCCTAACGGGCTAAATGACAACAAATGTACAGTTTGATTGGATTTCCTACAGGCTAATGAGGCTAACTTGGCAGAAACGAGCATTTTGGGTGATTTAGGCTGTATGTTTTCCATTCAAAGGTGTGTGAGGACAAGAAAAGTGGTGGTTTGGCTGGACGATTTCCAATCAGAATGGACACGATCGGATGAAGGGGCTTCCCAGGAAAGCCCCTTTGCTTGAATGTAAGCGGTTACGCAGTAATGGAAAACATTTTACGATATTCGTTAGCGCTTACGCCTGTATACGCTTTGAATTTTTTGTAGAACCAATCCATCTCGGTATAACCGATTTCACTCGCGATTTCATACACTTTCAAGTCAGTATTCTCAAGCAGCATCTTAGCTTTCTCCATGCGCTGTTGCAGCAAATATTCATTGAAGGTCATATTTTCCTGGAACTTGAACTTTTGACCCAAATAAGAGCAATTGAAATGAAGGGTATTCGAGATTTCCTTCAGAGTGATGTTTTGATGCAGCGCCTCTTCTACAAAATCTTTCACTTTCTCGATGATATTCGATTGACCTTGAGATTGGACGTCTTTATTAGCTGGCGTCCATGTTAGCGCTTTATTTTTGTCGACTTCGCGATCAAGCTCTCCCTTTACGGCCAATAGGCTTGACGTCAGCTCGAGTGAAGATACGGGATCAGGTAAATAATCGCTTACTTGGTAATAGAGAGCCTTCCGGGCAAGCTGGAAATCGTTGCTTCCGCCTATTAGTACGATCGGCACACGGCTCTTCTGGCGAATATGTTCGCAGAGATACAAGGCGTCGTTATGAGAGCCGTTCATGCCGATCAGGATAAGCGAAAAATAGTTTCGGTCAAGAAATTCGATGGCGTCCGCAGAGCTGTTCGCATAAGCGTTCAATTCAAATTCGATCCGATTCCATTCCGGCATACGTTGCAACATCTCCATCGACGATGTGGAGTCAAAGTCGACAAGCAGCACTTTATACATGATGGTTACCTCCTAATTGCATTTGCTCAAGCTCAAGCGTACATGGTTTCCCTAATGGGAGAATGACTACGCTTTAATTATGTAAATAGGACGTTAACGATACAATGTGCTTTTCTTTGCATCACCCGCAGGTTTTTACCTCTTGCTTAAAAAACGTTTTTATATGAAATGAAATGATTTCCAACCTAGAATTTGACGGGTGATAGACCTGTTTTCACACAGGTTGTTGCTTGCCTTATGAAAGCGCTACACTTTCGGTGTAGTTCAAAATGTTAAGGGGGATTCGCAATGAAGATTCGCAAATTAATGGTGCTGCTATGCGCGTTTGTACTCGTGCTTTCAGCATGCAGCGGCGGTTCGGGTAAAGGAAATAACACGAACAACGGATCAAACAATGGCACGAACAACGGCTCAGGCAACACAGCCGCGGAGACCGCAGCGCCAGATGGCGGCGCGGCAGAGGAAGAGGTGCTCGGCACGCCGGAGATGGATTTCGACATGGGCGGAAGAACGATTAAAGTCGTATCCTGGTGGGACATGACGATTGCCGAAGACAACCCGGACAATATTCAACGCAAGAAAAACCTCGATGAACTGATGAAGAAGCATAACTTCAAAATCGAATACGTCGCGATCGACTTCGGCGAGTATCAACAAAAAGTAACGGCTTCCTTGCTTGCCGGCGAGCCGCTCGGCGATATCGTCCGTCTGGGCAGAAATTATACGATCCCAACACTGGTGAAGCAGGATCTGCTATGGCCGGTCGACGAGTATACAAAAAACACGAAAGTGTTCAATCAAAAGGCAACGAGTGAGTATTTCAATTACGAAGGCAAAGGGTATGCCTTCACAGAAGGTCAAGGCAACCTCGTTCAAGGCATTTTTTACAACCGAACTCTGATGAATCAGATCGGAATCAAGGCGCTTCAAGATTACGTGAACGAAGACAACTGGAACTGGGATGCATTCGTTCAAGTTGCGAAGGAAGCTAACAAAGATACGAACAATGACGGCAAGCTGGACACATGGGGACTTGCAAACTCCCAGGTCGTGGAGCATGCGATGTATTCGAACGAAGCTCATCTGACTAAAGGCGACAAGCAAAATCTCGAAGACCCGGCTACGCAAGAGACGTTGAATTTCTTGTCGAAGCTTGCAACGGAGAAAGTATACAGACCGACAGAGGGCGGCGACTGGACGGAGCCTGGGCAATTCTTCCGTCAAGGCAACACGCTGATGTACGCCGGCGCTATTTACGAATTGAACGGATTCAAGACAGATATGCCGGATGTGGATATCGGCTTTATTCCATTCCCTAAAGGACCAAGCGCTACTGAATATCATTCCGGCGAAGGTGCTTACCAAGCGCTTACGATTCCGAAAGCAGTCGAGCATCCGGAGCAGTTGATCTACATTTGGGAAAAAATCAACGATATCGATTCCGAATACGATTATCCGGATCAAGCGTCGTTCGAAACGTTGTTCTCGAATGAGGATGACATTAACAATGCGAAGATTGTTGGACCAGGCATGATCGTATTCGACCATGGAACGTATGGCGATGCCTTGAAGTTCTGGGACTTTGTCGGTGAGATCAACAGCGGAGTGTCGGTATCTACGGTTGTCGAGAAGTATAAACCGGTATTCCAAGCTGCTATTGATGCGGTGTACGGTTCTTAACATGTTATAACGTGTGAGCGACAGTCCCCATTTAGAATGATTTCTAATGGGGACTGTTGCGTAATTTAATCTCTTGCAGCAGGAGGGAGAAAAGTTGAACTTCAGAAAGAAGAACTACGTCGCGATTATACTCGTTCTCGCCGTACTGGCAACGTCGATATGGGCGTTCTACCCTTCGGATTCGTCCAATAACGGACGCGCCATGGCAATGGCGGATTTCGCTGCCGTTACAAACTCGGCAGGAGAAGACAGCTATGATGCCTATTTGAGCAGCCACTCGGAGGCCGCGCGCCCGGACGAGATCATCCGTATAGAGGGCGAGAGCTTCACGGGAACGACTGAAGATGGGTTCGACATCTCGGATCATCTGGAAGGAATGGACGGCAAGGCTGTTATTACACCCGAGTTTGGCTCCATTGCGTGGGACGTTCAGGTAAAACAAGCGGGATTATACAATGTGAGAATTCATTATTTGCCGATCGAGGGCAAGAGCTCTGCGATAGAAAGGCAGTTTGCCATAAACGGCAAAGTCCCATTCAAAGGCGCGGAAATTATATTATTTGATCGAGTTTGGGGAAATCGGCAGGACGAAATCAAGCGCGACGATCGCGGCAACGAAATCAGACCTAGACAGGTAGAGAAGCCAACCTGGCAAATCGGGCTTATCAATGATCGTAACGGATATTATGACGAGCCTTACTCCTTTTACTTTGAGAGCGGGCAGCAATCGATTTCCTTGACGGCCTTAAGGGAACCGATGGCGATTGATTATATTGAGCTGTATCAGGACCGAGCTTTAATGACTTATGAGGATATGAAGAAACAATATGAGGCCGAAGGAATCAAGCCGGTATTGGATCAATTCATTGAGATTCAAGCCGAGGACGCAGTCGCCAAGTCATCGCCAACGTTATATCCGCTGGCGGATCGATCAAGCCCGACTGTCGTTCCTTATAATGTGTCTAAGCTTCGCATCAATACGATTGGCGGAACGAACTGGAAGCTTCCAGGACAATGGATCGAGTGGGAATTCGAAGCCCCGGAAGACGGCTTATACCAGATCGCGCTGAAGCAAAAACAGGATACGCTGCGCGGTATATACGCTACTCGAAGCTTGACGATCGATGGCGAGACTCCGTTCCAGGAAATGAAGCGGCTTCGCTTTAACTTCAGTATGGATTGGGCAATGAACACGCTCGGCGAAGATGAGCCGTATCTGTTCCACTTGACTAAGGGGACACACCGTATTCGCATGATGGTCACGCTTGGCGACATCGCGCCGCTCATTCGAACGATTGAATCGAGCGTTCTGCAGTTGAATGAGCTGTATCGCAAAATACTGATGATTACATCGAATACGCCGGATCCATTCCGCGACTATCAGCTGGAGAAACGGATTCCAGGCATGGTTCAGACGTTCGAAGAACAATCTGTAATCATTCAGAGCGTGGCTGATTATTTGGAGCAGTCTACGGGAGAGAGAAGCGACAAAGTAGCCGTACTTCATACGATGGTCGGCCAATTGAAGGAAATGATCGCGAATCCGGAGACGGTCGGCAATCGCTTAGCCGCATTCAAAACGAATGTCGGCGGACTCGGCACATGGATTCTTACGGTACGCGAACAACCGATTAAGCTGGATTATCTCATTGTATCTTCACCGGATAAGGATCTTCCGAGAGCGGAAGCTACGCTGTTCGAGGAAGTGAAGCATGAGCTTGGCGCGTACTTCGCTTCTTATTCCGAGGATTATGACAGTATCGGCAATTCGAACGGAGACCAGGACAGCAAGATTACAGTTTGGATTACGACGGGCCGGGATCAGGCGCAGGTGCTTAAGAGCTTGATCGATGATTCATTCACGCCAACATCGAATATCGCAGTAGATTTAAGGCTTGTTCCGGGGAACATTTTGCTGCCGGCAACGCTCGCTAATGAAGGTCCTGACGTAGCGATGCAAATCGGCGAGGACGTCCCTGTCAACTACGCGATGCGGGATGCGGCGACTGATTTGACGCAGTTCGGCGATTTCGAGGAAGTGGCTTCCCGTTTCCATGACAGCGGACTTACGCCTTACAAGTATGACCAAGGCGTCTATGCCCTGCCAGAGCAGCAATCATTCCCGATGCTGTTCTATCGGAAGGATATTCTTGAAGAGCTGGGACTCACGCCGCCTAAGACTTGGCAGGATATTTATAACATGATCTCAGTCCTTCAGAAGCATAACATGGAGTTCTGGCTGCCTGTCGAGGCAACGAACGCTAGTCTTGTTCCGAACGCGACATTCTCGATGCTGCTCTATCAGAACGGCGGCGAATTTTATCGTGATGGCGACAAGAAGAGCGCGCTGGATTCCGACATTTCTATGGAAATGTTCAAGAAGTGGACGCAATTTTATACGAACTACAAATTCCCGGTACTTGCGGACTTCCCGAATCGGTTCCGTACGGGCGAGATGCCGATCGGCATCGCGGACTACACAACGTATAACATGCTGACGGTACTTGCACCGGAAATTAAAGGTCTGTGGGATTTCACGCTCGTTCCGGGCACAGAGGAAGCAAGCGGAACCGTCAATCATGCGGTAGCCAGTCATACGACGGGCGTTATGATGATGGAGAACGCAGATAACAAGGATGCGGCATGGGAGTTTATGAAATGGTGGACCGACAAGGATACGCAGATCGCATACGGACGCGAGATGGAAGGCTTAATGGGCGAAGCGGCCCGTTATCCTACAGCTAACGTCGAAGCGCTTGCGGAGCTGCCATGGCCGGTCAAGGACTACAATAGTCTGGCTAGCCAATGGGAGTGGGTTGAAGGCATCCCGCAAGTGCCTGGAGGATACTTCACAGGCCGGCATCTGGACAACGCCTTCCGCAAAGTCGTCAACGCGAGCGAGAATCCTCGAGAAGCGCTTAACGATTATCTGCGGTACATTAACGACGAAATTGAGATTAAACGAAAAGAATTTAATTTACCGTATTAGTTTGGGGGTGGAATCCATTGCAAGCCGAAACAACCAGTCAAACCGTACCTAACCTTATCCATCCGAAGAAAAAATCTAGAATAAGCCAAATTTGGACGGAGCTAAAGAAAAACAAGCATTATTATTTGCTGATGAGTCCGTACATGCTCATTTTCTTTGCCTTCACGGTCATTCCCGTCGTTTTCTCGCTCATTCTTAGCTTCTTTTATTTCAATATGCTTGAATTTCCGCGGTTCGTAGGATGGCAGAACTACTCCAGGTTATTCCTGAATGACGATATCTTTATGATTGCTTTGAAGAACACGTTTATCTTCGCGATCATTACCGGACCGGTCAGCTATATCGCCTGCTTCTTCTTCGCATGGATTATTAATGAACTGTCGCCAAAGATTCGGGCGGTCATGACTTTGATCTTCTACGCACCGGCTATTTCCGGCAACGTGTTTTTCATTTGGCTGATCGTATTTTCGGGAGACCGATACGGTTACTTGAACGGATTCCTGATCAAATTCGGATTTATTCTGGAACCGATACAATGGCTGACCAATGAGAAGTACATTCTAATGATCGTTATGATCGTGCAGCTATGGCTCAGTTTAGGCACCAGCTTCCTCGCTTTTATTGCCGGTCTTCAGACGATTGACCGGACGCTGGTCGAGGCAGGCGTCGTTGACGGAATTAAGAACCGTTGGCAGGAGCTATGGTTCATTACGCTTCCTTCGATGAGGCCGCAGCTGCTGTTCGGCGCAGTTATGCAGATTACGGGATCGCTGGCAGTGGCCGATATTACGATCGCGCTCGCAGGTTTCCCAAGCGTTAACTACGCGGCGCATACGGTCGTTACCCACTTGATGGACTATGGCACGATTCGGTTCGAGATGGGTTACGCATCGGCAATTGCGACGGTACTGTTCGGTATTATGATCGGTGCCAACAAATTGACGCAAAAAATGCTCAGAAAGGTAGGTGAGTAACGTTGGTCGTTAAAATGATGACCGCATTTCGGACGACGAAGAGGCTGAATCGATCGTTTACGGTCAGCTTCCTATTGTTCGCGTTTCTCGCCGTGTTCGGAGCGTTCATGGTGCTGCCGTTGCTGTATGCGGTGAACAATGCCTTTAAGCCGCTCGACGAATTGTTTATTTTCCCGCCGCGCTTCTTCGTGAACAATCCGACGCTCGATAATTTCTATGACCTGGTCGCTTTGATGGGTAATTCATGGGTGCCGTTGACGCGTTACATTGCCAACACACTGCTCATTACTCTCATCGGGACCGTGGGACATATATTGCTAGCTTCTGCCGCGGCTTACCCGCTGGCGAAATATCAGTTCCTCGGATCGAAGACGCTGTTCTCGATTGTCGTCCTGTCGCTGATGTTCTCCGGGCATGTTACGGCGATACCAAACTATATGGTGATGTCTTGGCTCGGCTGGATTAATACGCATGCGTCGATTATCGTTCCATCGCTCGCTTTTCCATTAGGACTGTTCCTAATGAAGCAATTCATGGAGCAACTGCCGACAGCATTGCTGGAAGCGGCCAAGATTGACGGTGCAAGCGAGTACAGAATCTATTGGAGCATCGTGATGCCGAACGTGAAGCCTGCTTGGCTGACGCTCATGATCTTGCAATTTCCTATGCTATGGGGAACCGATGGGGGAAGCTTCATCTATAGCGAGAACTTGAAGACGCTTCATTATGCGCTCGGACAGATCACGGCGGGCGGAATCGCGCGCGCGGGTGTCGGCGCGGCCGTCGCGCTTATCCTAATGGTCGTTCCGATCACGCTCTTCGTCATCTCGCAGAGCAGCGTCATTCAGACGATGGCGACTTCCGGGATGAAAGAGTAGAAGGGAGACTTGCATGATGTTGAAGAGCAAAACGAAATTAACCGCATATCTTCTAGCGGCCATATGCTGCGTACTCGGCATAAGCGCAGGCGGATCGCTTGCGTACGCCGCGGATGGCGATTCTTACAACTATTCCGTTTGGGGCGAGACTGTCGTGTCTCCTTCGGCCTATGAAGCGACTTCTCTAATGACCGGTAATTCGCTCGGAGTCGGGGCATTCAAAGATCCAAGCGATCTCCATGTGACGGAGGACAACGAAATCTATGTCCTCGATACCGGCAATAATCGGGTTGTCGTGTTGGACGAAGATTATCGTCAGAAGGCGATCATCGACTCCTTCGAGCACGACGGAGCGACCGATACATTTCTGAACCCGCAAGGGATCTTCGTGACCGAGCAGAAGCATGTGCTGATCGCGGATACAGGAAACAAACGGGTCGTGCATCTCGATGAAAAAGGTCGTTTGGCGCAAATCGTGGAAAAGCCTGAATCCGAGCTGCTGCCGGCGAACTTCGAATTTCAACCGGTTCGCGTTGTTATGGATAAAGCGCAGCGCATCTATGTGATGGCGATTGGCGTGTTCGACGGTCTGATGGAATTTAGCGCGGAAGGCGCGTTCACTTCATATATCGGCGCGAACCGTGTATGGGTCGACCCAGTGGAGCTGTTCTGGAAGCGTCTGTCGACGAAGGCGCAGCGCAGCCAGATGGTTATGTTCACGCCAACGGAATTCACTAATATGGACATTAACGACGAAGGTTTCATCTATGCGACAAGCGGCGATTCGGGAGATACCATTCGAAAGCTCAACGCTCAGGGCAGCGATATTTTGCGAAGAACCGGATTTTACAAACCGCAGGGCGATATTCGCTATACGGGCGCTCTGGGGCCTTCCAGGCTCATCGATGTCGATATTACGGACAGTGAGATCTACTCCGTTCTCGATTCAACGAGAGGCCGGATATTCACTTACAACGGAGACGGGCAATTCATGTACGTATTCGGCGGTGTGGGCAATCGGATCGGAGAATTCAATACGCCGGTCGCCATAGAACGGGTTGGGGATGATTTCCTCGTACTGGACAAGGCGTTTGGCGAAATTACGTTGTTCCAAACGACGGAATACGGCCGGACGTTGAATGAAGCCGTCAGGAGCTATTACCGGGGCGATGAAGAGCGCTCGCTTCAGCTCTACGAACAGACCATTCATATGAACGCCAATCTGGATTTCGCTTATTCCGGTATCGGCAAGGCGATTCTAAGACAAGGCGATTACGACGATGCGATGCGTTATTTTAAGCAAAGTCTGGATCAACCGAACTATTCAAAGGCGTTCCTGCTTTATCGCAAGGAAGTGCTGAGAGCCAACTTCAGCATGATCATGACCGTTGTCATCGGATTAGCCGCTGTCGTCCTGTTCGTTAGGATTTACCGGAAAAAGCTGGCTAGAAAGAGGGGCGTTTCATTTGAATAAAGAGCTCATAAAATTTCCGTTTTATGTTATTATGCATCCCTTTAACGGTTATTGGGAGCTGAAATATGAACAGAGCAAGAAGCTGAACCTCATCTTGTCGTTCGGGATTCTTCTGCTTCTCATCTTGACCAATGTTCTAAGCAGCCAATACAGCGGTTTTCTGGTCAACATTTACAATCCGGAATACATGAACAGCTTGATGGAGATTACGTACGTCGTTGTACCGATCTTATTTTGGTGCGTGGCGAATTGGTCGCTTACGACGCTGATGGACGGTGAAGGCAAGTTCGTGGACATATTCACGTCCACCTGCTTCGCACTGCTGCCGCTTGTCATCATCAACTTCCCATGGATATGGTTAAGCAACGTCATTTCCTTGCAAGAGACAACGTTTTATTATTTCTGCAACGGCTTTGCCGTCCTATGGACGATGTATTTAATGTTCGTCGGGAATATGACCGTGCATCAGTTTTCGCCGAGCAAGACGATCGTAACGATCGTGCTCTCGATAGTTGCCATAGGGTTCATGGCATTTCTCTGTTTGTTGTTTTTTAGTTTGATTCAACAAATCATTACTTTCATCTCTATCATTTATCAAGAAATCACCTTGAGGAACTAGGAAAGGAGGAACGTAAGATGCGTATGGCCAAAAATGCCATCTTATCCGCGTTTCTCGCAGCGGGGCTGCTGGTCGCCGGCTGTTCCGGCGCGGGCAATGCGAATCAAGCGGACGAAGAGCAGCAGTTAGAGGCTGCATTCGAACAAGGCAAGACGCTTAACGCTTCATTCACGGATACGCGAATCGCCGGAATGAAGGGGATCGCTGAGAACGAGCGGCTTCGCCTATTCATCAACGATGAGACGGGCGCCATTGCGGTGCTTGACCAAAGCAACGGCGAAATATGGCATAGCAATCCTCTCGAGGCGGAGGCCGACACGATCGCGACCGGGGTTAACAAAGGCTTGCTGTCTTCACAATTAAGAATTGATTACTATAATAGCTTCGGACAAGTAAGTTCAATAAATACGTTCTTGGACAGCGTCGCATACAAGCAGGTCAGATATGAATCGATTGAAAGCGGCGTTAAAGTAACTTATAAATTCGGGAAAGCGGAGAAAACGGCGATGGATCTGCCTCTCATGCTTAGTATTTCCCGATTCGAGCAATTGTCGGGAAAGCTGGATAAGGCAGGACAACGCGCCTTGCGTATCGGTTATACCGAGAATGACGAGAAAACGGCCTATGTAAGAAATGACCAGGCGTTGAACGGTCTGCAGCTCGAGCGAGCATTCAAGGCATTCGAGGATGCCGGCTATACGCCAGAGGATCTGGAGAAGGATATGGCGGAGCTTAACTTTACGCAAGAATCGCTTGCTCCAAGGATATTCATGGCTTCGATCGAGTATACGCTCGATGCCGATAGTCTCCTAGTTAGAGTGCCGTCTCAGGATATTCAGTCTCCAAGCGAATATCCGGTCAGCAATGTATCCATGCTGGGCTTCTTTGGCGCAGCAGGGAGCGAGGAGGAAGGCTCGATATTCGTTCCGGACGGCTCCGGCGCCCTTATTTCGTTCAATAACGGCAAGACGAAGTACCCTGCCTATCAGCAAGCGGTGTATGGGAATGACCTCGCGATGGAAGCGGTCGAGAACGCCGTGAACGAGCAAACCGTCAGACTTCCTGTCTTCGGCATGATCCGGAAAGGCAACGCATTCCTAGGCATTATCGAAGAAGGAGCGCCCGCAGCGACTATCAATGCAGATATTAGCGGCAAATTGAACAGCTACAACTACGTTTATCCGACCTTCAACGTGACGAACAAAGGCGAGCTAACGCTGCAGGCGAACGGATCGGAGCGGACGCTGCCTAAGTTCCAGGAGCAACCGATGAAAAGCGATTATACGGTTCGCTATGCCTTCCTCAGCGGTGAGTCCGCAACGTATAAAGGCATGGCTGACTATTATCGCAACTATTTGTTAAGTAACGGCGGATTGCCCGAGCAGAATTCGGAGGACGGGGAAGACGCACTTCCGTTCTATCTTCAGGTCGTCGGAAGCATTGCGAAGCAGAAGCATATTGTCGGCGTCCCTTACCAGACGCTTGAGTCTCTTACGACGTTCAAGCAGACGCAGCAAATGATCGGCGAAATGAAAGGGCTCGGCATCGCTAATATTAAGCTCCGTTATGCAGGATGGTTTAACGGCGGGCTTGATCACCAAGTGCCGGACGATGTATCGGTAGACCGGGCAATAGGCGGCGCCAAAGGTTTGCGCAGCTTGGCGGCATTCGCGGAAGAAGAAGGTGTGGACCTTTACCCCGACATGGCTGTTCTGACCGCTCATACCGGAAAAGGCTTCAACGAGAAGGAGGAAGCTTCACGTTCGCTGGGCGGTGTACCATCGTCGTTCTATCCGCTTGATCTTGCGCTGAACCGGCGCGATCGAACCAAGTCGCCGTCCTATGTCGTATCGCCGGGGCTTGTCGACAATTATGTGAAAGCCGTTCTGAAGGATATGAAGAGCCTCAATACAGGCGGTATCTCGCTGCGCGATATGGCCGACCAGTTGAACAGCGATTTCCGCAAAAACAAGCAAATCGACCGTACGGAGTCAGAGGGGATTTCTACTCAGGCGTTGAACGACATCCGTGAAGCGAACCTGAACATCATGGCCGAGGGCGGCAATGCGTACGCGCTACCTTATTTGTCCGATATTACGAACGCTCCGTTGTCGAACAGCAACTATAAGCTTGAGGATGAAGAAATTCCTTTCTTCCAAATGGTCATTCGCGGCAATATCGACTACACGGGCTCGCCTTATAATTTGACCAGCTATACGAATGTTCGGCAATATATTCTAAAATGCTTGGAGTACGGCTCAGGCGTCTACTTCGAGTGGATACACGAGCCGAATTACAAGGTGAAGGATACGGATTTCAGCAATCTGTATGCCGTCAATTACGAACAGTGGCTGGAGCAGGCAGCCGACATCTATGACGAAGTAAACGGTGTGCTGAAAAAGGTGCAGAACGAACGTATCACTGAGCACGAGAAGCTTGGCGAAGGATTGTTCAAAACCGTCTATGAAAACGGGACGTACGTCATCGTGAACTATAAGGATAGCAGCGCGACAGTGAACGGGATGACGATTGAAGCCGAGGGCTATGTGACGGGTGGTGAGCAATCTTGAAGTCGATAACGAAGCATATCTTTAAATCAAGAACATACAACGAGCAGAAGGCGTTATGGGGCTTCCTCTACGTATTGCCCTGGTTGCTGGGATTTTTGTTTTTCTTCCTGATTCCTTTGTTGACATCCCTGCAATACAGCTTAAGCACGATCACGGCCAATGCGAAGGGCATGACGATGGAATTCATCGGCTTTGCCAATTATATCGAAGCCTTGACGGTGAACACGAGCTTTAATCGGACATTGACGGAAGCTGTAATAAATATGGTCGTTAACGTGCCGCTCATCGTCATCTTTAGCTTGTTCTTGGCCGTGCTGCTCAACCAGAAATTCGTCGGCAGAGCGCTGGCAAGGTCAATCTTCTTCCTTCCGGTTATTCTGGCTTCCGGCGTCATCGCAACGTTGGAAGCGTCGAGCCTGGTGCAAGCGATTAATGAGCAAAATGCCAACGGCGGCGTATTCTCGAGCGGCACGCTGGAGCTGGCCAATATTATGTTGAGATCAGGCATGAGCGAAGATATCGTTCTTTACTTGATGGATGCGGTCGAGAGAATCTACCAGATCGTCAGTCAGTCAGGCGTGCAAATTCTTATTTTCCTGGCGGGCATTCAGACGATTTCGCCGCAGCTGTACGAAGCGTCCAAAATCGAGGGCGCAACCGGGTACGAAGCGTTCTGGAAGATTACTTTCCCGATGGTCAGTCCGCTCATACTCGTTAACGTCATCTATACGATTATTGACTCGTTCTCCAGAAACAATATGACGACGCTAATCAAAGAAACGGGCTTTACGACGTTTAACTTCGGCCTGAGCTCAGCGATGGCATGGATCTATTTCCTGGTCATCATGATTATTCTATTAATTAGTACGTACTTCATATCCAAACGGGTCTTCTACCAGGAATAGAAGGAGAGTGGGAACGTTGATATTGGCCCGATTGTTATCGTTTGAAAGTTGGAAAAGAGGGCTGTGGACGATCGTTCGCCTTGTGCTGATCATCGGATTGTCATTTGTCATCCTATATCCGATCATTCAGAAAATCTCGACATCGATCAAGGATAAAGCCGACTTGTATTCACCGATCGTCGTCTTTATTCCCGAGCATTATACGTTTGATAATTTCAAGCAGGCTATCGCCATCATGGATTACTGGGAGACGCTGCTGAACACGATCATGCTGTCGAGCATGACGACGATCATGACCGCCGCCTCGTGCGCGTTCGCAGGTTATGCGTTCGCCAGGTTGAAGTTCAAAGGAAGCAATCTGCTGTTCGCGGGTGTTATTCTCACCATTTTGGTTCCGCCGACTACGATTTTGATTCCGATCTATATGAATTTGAAGGACTTTACGCTTCTCGGTCTGATCCCGTTGTTAACTGGCGGGAAGTCCTTGAATTTGCTTGATTCTTATTGGCCGTTTATTTTGACTTCCATTACGGCGAATTCCCTGAAGGCGGGGCTGTACATCTTCATCTTCAGGCAGTTCTTCCGCGGCATTCCGAAAGAGGTTGAGGAGGCTGCGTACATCGACGGCGCAGGCGTCGGTTCGACGTTCCTTCGCATCATGCTGCCGAATGCAATACCGTCCATCGTTACGGTACTGCTCTTCTCGTTCGTGTGGCAGTGGAATGACAGCTTCTTCACGACGACTTATTTGACGTCGAGCAAGGTGATGTCTACCCAATTGTCATCGCTGCCGTACAATCTGGCGATTCTGCTTGAAGGCGGAGCAACGACGAACAAAGATCCGTTCTTCATGAGCATGGTGCAGGATACCGGCATTCTGCTTGCCATTCTGCCGCTCGTTATTCTCTATTTGTTCGTGCAAAGATACTTTGTCGAAAGTATTGAACGTACGGGTATCGTCGGATAAGGCCAGTTGAGTCGCATTAAGCCAAGCGCCTTGCGGAGGCCGGCCACTTCGGCCGGCTGCTCGCAGGGCGTTTGTTGCTGTTATGCCCCAGACTACATGCGCTGCTAGTTTGTCTTGTAGGTGGAGTAGGGGAGAGGGAGAAGGTGAAGGTGAGGTAGTCTATGTTGGATTTTTGCAGTAACTTTGGGTGAATATTGTGGAATTTAGGAGCTATATTGGAAATTTGCAGTAACTTTGCTCTCGAAATCGTTTATTGCTCGGTTTAAGGTGATCTATGCTGCAAATATCCAATATAGCCGCAAGGGTTTGGGTAACGCACACTTGAAAGAACGCTGTCTGAATGAAAGAAAGAGCGAAATGAGAGGTGGATCGAAATGACTCGAGTAAACAGTAAACTCATTTATATCGCAATAGCTGCTATCGCCATAATTGCAGTTGTGGCTGTGCTTCTATTGAACCGGTATCAACCCGAAACAGAAGGCGCCTCAAATGAGGCGGAAGTGGCTGGGCTGCAGACGGAAGCAACGGATAGCGGAAATGTTGAGGCTGGGCTGAATGCGACAACGGCCGTAGAAAGCGCGACGCCGGAGCCGACTCCGGAGCCAACACCGACTCCGGAGCCGTCGGTCGAGCAGGATATTCCGTCGCTTGCGGAGACGTTCGCCGATTACTTCTCGATCGGAGCGGCCATCGAGCCTTCTCAGACGGAGGGGCTGAAGGCGGAGCTGCTTAAGAAGCATGTGAATTGGCTCGTAGCGGAGAACGTGATGAAGCCTGATGCGATGCAGCCAACGGAAGGCAACTTTAATTGGGCGAATGCGGATCGTATCGTTGCTTTTGCGAAGGAGAACGGTATGGAGGTTCGTTTCCATACGCTTGTGTGGCATAGCCAAGTCGGCGCTTGGTTCTTTAAGGACGCAGAGGGAAAATCGATGGTTGACGAGACCGATGAGGCAAAGCGGGAAGAAAATAAGAAGCTGCTGCTGAAGCGGCTCGAAACGCATGTCCGGAAGATCGTTGAACGATACAAGAATGATATCCATTCGTGGGACGTCGTGAATGAAGTGATTGAGCCGGGAGACCCGGACGGCATGCGCGCCAGCGAATGGTATAAGATAACGGGTACTGACTTTATCGAGACGGCGTTCCGCGCAGCTCGCGAAGCAGGCGGCTCTGAAGCGAAGCTGTACATTAATGATTACGGTACCGATAATCCTGCCAAACGGGACAGGTTGTACGAGCTAGTGAAAGAGTTGCTGGACAAAGGCGTACCGATCGACGGCGTCGGCCATCAGACGCATATTGACGTATTCGGGCCTACGGTCGATTCCATCATCGAATCGATGAAGAAGTTCGCGGAACTCGGCCTTGATAATCTCGTAACCGAGCTGGATATGAGCATCTATGCTTGGAATGACCGTACAGATCTAAGCAATGACATTCCCGAAGAACTGCTGCAGAAACAAGCGGATCGTTATCGCGAGTTGTTCGAAGCTTTCAGGGCGAACAAGGATATAATCGGCGGCGTCGTGTTCTGGGGCATTGCGGACGATCATACTTGGCTGAATAGCTTCCCAGTGACGCGTACCAACGCACCGTTCCTGTTCGACAAGCAACTGCACGCAAAGCCGGCATTCTGGGCCGTTATCGACCCGGTGGGAACAGAGAGGTCAAGTTAATTTGGATGCTCGATTGCTCGAATATTACTTGGCGCTCAAGAGCCCGGAGGCGGGCGAATGGAATTCATCCCCGGAAAATCTTCACGCTGAATGGCGGACGAGAGATTACATCACAAAATTCATTCATGTGGAATCAGGTTTCCAAGCGTGCAATGTCGGTATTGGAACAGGTGATTGGGATGATTTTCTCGGCTACTGGTTGAAAGGAAAAGGCCGGTTGACGAGCATCGATATCAACCGCGATATTTGCGAGCTATTCGCCTACAGGCAGCAGAGAGAGGGGCATCCCAATCCGTCGTACGTCGTCAACAAAAGCTTGTTTGATTCGGAACTGCCGCAGCAAACCTTCGATCTCGTGACGATGATCGGCTCCACGATTGACGAGGCTGGACAGATGAACCGTAGTATGGAAGTGTGCATGGGTTTGCTGAAGCCAGAGGGCCGACTTCTGTTCATGGCCAATCTCAGAGCCGTGTCACCTGTAAGGTTGGAACAAGCTTTGAACAATAACGTTTACCGGATTGAACAATTAGAGATGTTCGAGGATATGCCGAGGTATTCATTTTTTATATGTACAATTTTGCGGGTGAACCCCTATAAATAGACGGGTTGTTGCCGACGCGTATGTTGGCTAGACTGATTGGGGAATGGACAATTCAGGTATACAAAGGAGAGCTTGCAATGAACTGGACGACTATAACGAATCCGATTATTTGGGCTGACGCCCCCGATCCGAGCGTAATTCGAGTGGGGAGTACTTTCTATATGGTGAGCACGAGCATGCATTCGATGCCCGGCTGCCCGATTATGAAGTCTGAAGATTTATTGAACTGGGAGCTTGTCAATTACGTTTATGATACTTTCGAGGATAATGAAGCTCATCATTTGCAAGACGGTAAAGGCATCTATGGCAAGGGCTCATGGGCTGCCAGCCTGCGATATAACGATGGCAAATTCTATGTTTGCTTCTCGAGTCTTGATATGAATCAGTTTTACGTCTACACGACAAGCGATATCGAGAACGGCGAGTGGGAGCGCAACGTCATTCAAGGACTGCATCATGATCCAAGCATGCTATTCGACGATGACGGCCGCGTATTCGTCTTCCACGGCAATGGGGATATACGCATTACGGAGCTGACTGCGGATGCAACGGCGCTCAAGCCCGACGGAATTAATCAACTGCTGCTTGAGACGGACCGAGACGGCATTATGCTTCGTGCAGAGGGCTGCCATGCATACAAAGTCAGCGGTTATTATTATTTATTCTTCATCGATTGGCCGAATATAGGCAACAAGCGCCGCAGACAGCTATGTTATCGCTCAAGTGATCTGCTCGGTCCATATGAGCACAAGCTAGTGCTCGATGATCATATGCATTATCGTAATAACGGCATCGCCCAAGGCGGCATTATCGATACGCCGGATGGCGATTGGTATACGGTGCTGTTCCAGGATCACGGAGCCGTAGGCCGCATACCTTGTGTTCTCCCGGTTGCTTGGGAGAACGGTTGGCCAGTATTGGGACAAGACGGCAGAGCGCCGCAGACGTACGAAGTGAAGCTAGCGAGCACATCGCCAAAGCCTCTTGTCATCAGCGATGAGTTCGATTACGATGTGAACCGGCTGGAACTTAATTGGCAATGGAATCATAATCCTGACCCGGACAATTGGTCGGTCACGGATCGTTCGGGTTATTTGCGCCTCACGACAGGACATCTTGCCAATAGCGTAGAGTTTGCCCGCAATACATTGACGCAACGAACAGAAGGTCCAGCTTGTATCGGAACTACGGTACTGGACGCAGCTAACATGCAGCCGGGCGACCGTGCAGGATTAGTGGCGCTGCAATACGTCTTCGGCTCAGTCGGTATTCAGGTTGACGGTAACGGCGACCGTTACGTAGCGATGAGCGTCAATGGAAGAGCGGACGGCAGTGAAGGCGAGATAACGGTCGAGCGGACAAAATACGAAGGAACTCGGATCTATTTGCAAATCGAGTTCCAATTCGATAATGGCGATCGCGAAGACATTGCACACTTCCGATACTCTTCGGATGGTGAGGAATGGCAATCAATCGGCAGTCCGCTGCAGTTGCATTACAAGCTTGAGCATTTCATGGGCTACCGATTTGGACTCTATAATTATGCTACGAAGCAAACAGGTGGATTCGTCGATTACGATTACTTCCATTATAAGAAGCTTGTTTAAGTATTACCCGACAATGAGGAGAGTGTGCTTGCATGAATTATAAAAATCCAGTTATAAGCGGGTTCCATCCTGACCCGAGCGTTTGCCGTTCAGGTGACGATTATTATCTCGTAACCAGCTCCTTCGAATATTTTCCGGGTGTCCCGTTATTCCATAGCAAGGATCTCGTAAATTGGGCTCAGCTTGGTCATGTACTAACAAGGCCAGAGCAGCTTGATCTAAGCCGTGCTCCAAGCTCTGGAGGCGTATTCGCGCCTACGATACGCGAGCATAACGGGACGTTCTACATGGTGACGACGAACGTTACCGCTGGCGGCAACTTCTTCGTGCATACGGACGATCCGCGCGGTCAATGGTCGAACCCGATCTTCGTCGACCATCCTGGCATCGATCCTGACTTATTTTTCGACGAGGATGGAACGGTCTATTTCACTTCATCCGCTCATGGAGCCGAGGGACCGGGCATTTATCAAAGCAAGATTGACGTAAAGACCGGCCGGAGGCTGTCCGAACCAACATTCCTATGGACGGGAACGGGCGGACAATATCCCGAAGCGCCGCATATTTACCGCATCGGCAACTGGTACTATCTGATGATTGCCGAAGGCGGCACCGAGTACGGCCACATGGAAACGATCGCGAGAAGCGAGCAACCTGACGGGCCTTATGAAAGCTGTCCGCATAATCCGATCTTGACCCATCGGAGCTTACTAAAGTCCATTCATGCGACGGGACATGCAGACCTTGTCCAAACGCCGGATGGAGACTGGTGGGCCGTATTTCTAGGCATCCGTCCTCACGGCTATCCGAACAAACACCATCTTGGCAGAGAGACGTATCTTGCGCCTGTTACATGGACAGAGGACGGCTGGCCGATAATCGGCGACAACGGGATGGTAAGCGAGACAATGCCGGCAGGCAATCTTCCGCTGCAACCAGCTGCTGACGTGCCTGTTCGCGAGCACTTCGAGACTTCGAGTCTTGCTCCATGTTGGAATTTCATGCGTTCGTCGAGTCCGGACAACTGGTCGCTTGAGGAGAAGGAAAGCTGTCTGACACTGCGGGGCAACGAGACGACGTTGAATGAAATCGGAGCGCCTGCCTTCGTCGCTAGAAGACAACAGCACTTTGATTGCGACGTATCTGCGCATATGGCGTTCGAGCCGCAGCGTGATGGAGAGGAAGCGGGAATTACAGTATATATGAATGATCGCTTTCATTATGAGCTTGCGGTGGTGCGTTCCCTAGGCCAGCGCAAACTTATTTTCCGAAGGAAGTTGGGCAGCTTGCAGCATATCGAGAACGAGGTCCCATGGGCTTCCGATTCGGTTGTGATGCATGTGAGAGCGACGCGCGAACAATATGAATTCGGATTTTCAGATGGGGATGGTGTGCCTTTCTGGTTTGGACGAGGCGAAACTTCTATGCTGTCGACGGAAGTGGCGGGCGGATTCACAGGCGTTCTATTCGCTTTGTATGCGACGGGCAATGGCAAAAAATCGGAATCTCCCGCGCATTTCGACTGGTTCGATTACGAAGCGGTTGAATAAAATCTTTTTTCCGTGAAAGACTGTTAGACCGCAATTCTTAGCGAATTGCGGTTTTTCTATGCAGATATACTAGGCTGGCGTAAATGACTTTACTAAGGGCGAAAGGAGCCGTTTTCCGCGTTGGTAACTAGAGTAGCAGCATTCCTAGAACATTTAGCTCCGATTTCTCCTGTTAAATTTGAAGGAATCAACCGATTTGGACTGTAATAACAGGAATACCTCCCGCTAATCATTAAGTAATCGAGAAAATGGAAGGGTACTCCTTAAAATAACGGGAGGAATTCCTTGTAAATGCAGTTGAACAGTCCTAGCGTAGAAAATAACAGGAGAAATTCCAGCTAACCTAAATAGCAACCCCTTAATCAAGCTAAATCAGAGTATTCGAGCATAGTACGGTTTTTTAGATGCCTAAAATACAGTTATAGCCACTGTTCTTCAGCAATTTAGTATTCAATTTCTTTAAGCAGATCGACTTCTTCTAGGGTTAATGGAGTAAGCGGCTCACGGCATGCGGGCTTGATGAGCCCCTGTTCTGCGAACAAATGACGAATGACTCTAATCCATCCGATCTGTCCGATTTTCTCCATTATCGGTTGCAGTTGCTTCAGCTCTGTATTGGCAAGCTCATGTTGTCCTTCTCTTAAGTGAGTTACGATGGCATTCATCTCGTTCGGATAGAGATTCCCAGCGACACTTGTAAGGCCGTCATAGCCTTTCTTAAAATAGTCGACAATCGTAAGATCAAAGCCGGAAAACAGCTGGAACTTATCGCCAAGCAGGGTGCGTATGCGCTGTGCTTGGCTTGAATCGCCGGTTTCTTTTAGCGCAACAATTTGCGGGAATCGGTCGACTAACCCAATCAGCGTGTCCGGTTCGAGGTTAAAGCCAGTACGAATAGGATTGTTGTACAGCATAATCGGCAGCGAGGTCGCGGAACATACGGACTCGACATACAAAGAAGCTTCCCTCTGATTCGGACGTACGTACGGCGGAAAACCGAGCATAATGGCGTCGATGCCCGCTTGTTCAGCCTCCCATGCGAGCTTTGCGGCATCGCGAGTTCGTACGGCTGCTACTCCTGCATACAGCGAGAAATTATTGTGAGCAGCGCGTTTGACGGTCCGATAGAGATGAATTCTTTCCTCTACCGACAAAGAATGCTGTTCGCCGGTCGATCCGCTTAAGAGCAGAGCCGGTACATGATTTGCCTTATAATATTCAAGCATGCGCACAATGCCGTTCTCATCTATGCGCTCATCCTCGCCAAAAGGCGTTATCATGGCAACGCTGTACGGTAGAATGGTTTTCAAATCCATAATTAGTCACTCCTTTGCATCTATTGATACTTGCAATTGGAACTATTGTCAAACCATTATTTTCATATGTTCATTATTTTATATAATAGAAGAAAAGAAGAGAAGAGGTTATGCTATGAACCCCATTATGATAGATTTCCCGGATGAGTTCAATACGGATAGACTTCTAATTAGAATGCCAAGGCCGGGTGACGGCAAGGTTGTATGCGAGGCTGTCAATGCTTCGATCGAGGAATTAAAGCCATGGATGAAATGGGCGCAGTCTCTTCATACGGAGTATGATTCAGAAGTTGGGATACGAGAAGCGCATGTTAAGTTTTTACGCCGTGAAAACCTAAGACTTCTTGTATTTTTGAAGGATTCTGGCCAATTTATAGCGTCTTCGAGTTTACACAATATGGACTGGGACGTACGGAAGTTTGAAATTGGGTACTGGATTGATACACGGTATAGCGGAAAAGGATATATGACGGAAGCCGTTCAAGGTATTTGTGATTTTGCTTTTAGCCAATTGAATGCCCGAAGATTGGAAATTCGCTGCGATACCAAAAATACGAAAAGCAAAGCCATTCCTGAACGATTGAGATTTAATCTCGAGGGTGTTATTCGAAACGAAGATCTCTCCGTCGATGGAAGTGAACTAAGAGATACATGCTTATATGCAAAAATTAGATAAGGCAGCGTGAAGTTTGGACGGAGAGCTAGCCTTGACCGTGGACGAGATGACCACCATGTTTATTGCGATTGCACAAGCAGTGATTTGGAATGGATTTCCTACCCTCTGTGAATTCTCATATGGACTTAGTTGGAATAGCTTCCCTATCAACCGATGGGGAAGCTTTTCCATTGCCGGAGGCTTGAACCGGCTCCAGCATAAGGGTACGTACAACGCTCGTTAGACGGTTTTACTTCTGAAGTAAACATGAAATTCGGACCGTTCTTATGAAGAATAAACCGTATAAAGTTCAAAGATAATGCGGTTATAATCGATTTTGTAAGCGCACACAAAGAGGTGATCGTAGAAATGACTATTCAACCATTCTTTCGTGATTACGATATCGAGTGGAATATGGAGAGCAAAAATAGCTCCGATTCGATGCCTTTAGGCGGGGGAGATATAGGGCTTAACGTATGGGTGCAAGAGCATGAAATCATGTTCTATGCGGGCAGAAGCGGAGCATTGGACGAGAACAATCAGCTTCTTAAGCTGGGAAGGTTTCGGATCAGACTGATACCCAATCCGTTCCAAGGCTGCGATACGTTCAGGCAAACGCTGAGGCTGGAGGAGGGAACGGTAGAGATCGAGGCCGTCCACTCCGAGCACGGCCGAGTCCAAGCAAGGCTATGGGTCGAGGTTCACGAGCCACGCGTTCATGTCGAAATCGACTCCGAGCAGCCGCTAACTGTCGAGGCCTGTTACGAAAGCTGGAGAACGGATCGGCGCGAAGTGACGGATCGGGACCCTTGTTCTTCGCTCATTGACTATCCCGGCGAAGTGTACACGTCGCCCGATAGCGTAACCGCCGAAGGGAACGAAATCTGGTTTTATCACCTTAACGACAACGAACGCCTTGTGACGGACTTGGAGATCGAATTGCAACAATTAGGCGAGCATAAGCGCCGGATCTATGATCCTTTGAGGGATTTTATCTTCGGGGGACGCATGTCGGGAGAAGGGTTCGTTTTCTCGGGTACGCAACAAGGTCAGTACGAGGGAATTCAGTATGTCCAATGGGCGCTGGCCAGCGCCTCGCCAGGAATCTCCCACCGCTTGAACCTGTTTCTGCATCAAGGCCGATACGAGAATCCGGAAGGCTGGCAACAGCGGATGATTCAAGCGATTGCCGAGGCCGTAAATCCGGAACGGGCTTGGCGGAGAAATGAGGAATGGTGGAGAAACTTCTGGGAGCGAAGCTATATCGCGATTGGAGCGGACAAGAAAGACGAGAACAATCCGGTCTGGCAAGTCGGCCGCAATTACCAGCTCTTCCGGTTCATGCTGGCCTGCAACGCTTACGGAAGCGATCCAACCAAGTTCAACGGCGGTCTGTTCTCCTTCGATCCGAAGCACGTTCATCCGAAATACGAGGACGAAACGCCCGATTTCCGGCGTTGGGGCGGCGGCACCTTCACCGCTCAAAACCAAAGGCTGGTCTACTGGCCGATGTTAAAGTCCGGGGATTTCGATATGATGACGCCTCAATTCGAGTTTTACAGGCGGGCTTTGCCGACGGCGGAATGCAGAAGCGAGGTTTATTGGGGACACAAAGGCGCTGCATTCGCCGAACAATTAAACAATACGGGACTTCCGAGCAGCCGCGAATATGGCTGGAATCGGAGCGAGCAGTGCGAGCCCGGAGTTGAGGATTCCGAATATGTCAGCTATCAATACGTTCATCAACTGGATTTCTCCTTCATGATTTTGCAATATTATCATTTCAGCGGACAGGACATCGGAGAGTATATGCCGTTCGTGGAGAGCTCGCTGCGCTTCTTCTACGAGCATTATCAATTCCGCAGCATCCAGATGACGGGAAGACCGTTCGACGAGAACGGTTACCTCGCGATCTATCCTTCGACCGCTTGCGAAACGTTCAGAAACGCAAGAAACCCGTCCGACGTGATCTCCGGATTGCTCGCGGTTCTCCATTCGCTGCTGGAGCTGCCGGACGCTATCGCCGGGCCGTCAAAGAAACGCGAGTGGCTAGAGATGCTGGATCGAATTCCTCCCCTGGCGTTCGAAGAGAAAGAGGGCAAACGAACGATCGCGCCGGCGGTTTCGTGGTCGCATGTGCAAAACCAGGAAATTCCGCAGCTTTATCCGTTGTTTCCGTTCGGGCTGTTCGGTATCGGGCGACCCGAGCTTCATACGGCAAGGAATACGTGGAACTACAGTCTCTATCACGACAATCAGAAAAGCCACGTCAGTTGGCATCAAGGCGGGATCTTCACCGCAGGGCTCGGGTTATCGAAAGAAGCTTCGGAGTACGCCGTAAAGAAGCTCGCTGACGGCAATCACAGGTTTCCGGCATTCTGGGGACCGGGTCACGATTGGACGCCGGATCACAATTGGGGCGGCACTGGGATGATCGGCCTGCAGGAGATGCTCCTGCAGACGGACGGCAATCGGATCTACTTGCTGCCGGCATGGCCGGAAAATTGGGACGTGAAGTTCAAGCTTCATGCGCCGATGAACACGATCGTGGAATGCGAATATCGCGATGGACAATTGCAATCGCTGATCGTGACGCCTGAATACCGCAGCAAAGACATTGTGCGGATGAAACGCAAGAAAGGAGAGTTCGAATGAAAACCGAGGCGCAAACGGCTTCCTCACCGCTCACAGCTTCCCATGGATCCGTTTGGACGACGTTCAAGAAGCAGAAAGCATTTCAATTTTTCGTGCTGGCAGGGATGTTGTTCCTTCTCGTCTTCTCATATGGCCCGATGATCGGCATCTTAATGGCTTTCAAAGATTACCGAATCGTGGACGGAGTCGGCGGCATTTTCACCAGCGACTGGATCGGGCTGCGGCATTTTAAGGATTTCGTTACCGATTACAATTTCGAGACGTTGGTGAAGAACACGCTGATTCTTAGCTTTCTGAAGCTGTTCTTCTCGTTTCCCGTGCCTATCCTATTCGCGATTATGCTTAACGAGATGCGCAGTCAAGTGTTTAAACGGATCATTCAGACCGTCAGCTACTTGCCGCATTTTATTTCTTGGGTCGTCGTAACCGGCATTTTATATGCGTTTTTCTCTACGGACGTGGGAATCATTAACGATATGCTGATGCAGATCGGCGTCATCGACAAACCGCTCGATATTTTGACCGATTCGAATTATTTCTGGGGATTGGCGGTGACAAGCTCGATATGGAAGGAAGCCGGATGGTGGACCATCATCTTCCTGGCTTCTATCGCAGGGCTTGATCCCTCGCTGTATGAAGCAGCGGAAATCGACGGCGCGACTCGCCTGCAACGCATTCGGCACGTGACGATTCCGGGAATCAAAGGTTCCATTATCGTTGTGCTCATATTATCATTGGGCAATATTCTTGGCGGGGGTCTAGTCGGCTCCAACTTCGAGCAATCGTTCTTGCTTGGGAACCCTCTGAATAGCGATACGTCCCAAATCGTACAAACCTATGCCTTTAACGTTGGACTTGCGCAAGGGAGATTCGCCTTCGCGACCGCGATCGATTTCATTCAATCCGTCATCGCGCTGACTTTGATCCTTAGCAGCAACTATGTCGCCAAAAAAGTATCCGGATCCAGTCTTTTCTAGGAGGTACGTCCCGTGCGCAAAAAACGAACGACAGAAGATAAGGTGCTTGACAGCTTGAACTATATCGTGCTGGCGTTGATCGGTCTCTGCACCTTTTACCCGTTCTATTATATTCTCATTTTGTCTTTTAATCAGGGAACGGACACCGCATTCGGCGGCATTTATTTATGGCCCCGGGCGTTCACTCTGGACAACTACTCGTACATTTTCAACGACGGCAAATGGTCAAGCTCGTTTGTCGTCACGCTCGCCAGAACGATCATTGGAGCAGGCTTAACCGTGCTTTTCACCTGTCTGGTCGCTTACGGGCTGAGCCAGAAAGGACTGCTGTTCAGCAGAGTATATTTTATCTTCTTCATTGTTGCGATGAATTTCTCCGGAGGTCTCATTACTTACTACGTGTTGTTAAAGGGGCTGGGCTTGCTCAATACATTCGGAGTCTTCGTCATCCCGTCCATGCTGAATCTTTTCTTTCTGATGGTCGCGATTTCATTCTTTCGGGAAATACCTGCGGAGATCGGGGAATCCGCCCGAATCGACGGCGCCAAGGAGCTGCAGATCTTCTTTACGATCATATTGCCGGTATCCATGCCTTTAATTGCCACGATGGCGCTGTTCATGGGAGCGGGTCAATGGAATTCGTGGTTGGACTCGGCCTATTTCGTTCAGAACGACAACTTAAGGACTTTGTCCTACCGGATGATTCAAATCATAAACCAATCGATGATCCCGACGGACAATGCGTCCGGTCAATATGCGGCGATGCGTCAGGTCACCGGTTTCTCCGTGCAGGTCACGGCAATGGTCATCTCCGTAGCTCCGATCGTATGCGTGTATCCGTTCCTGCAGAAGTATTTCGTCAAGGGAATCATGCTGGGCTCGGTCAAAGGCTGATTGCCCCTCCGTGAAATATTAAAGCGATACAGCTTTAATATAGAGAACTACCGTGTCATCATACATTAAGGGAGGTTAACAGAAAATGAAAAGAAAGAAAAGCGTTAAAAGGATGCTGGTGCTGCTGTTGGCGGCGCTGACGATCGGATTAGTAGGCTGCAGCAACGGAAATACGAAGGGTAATGAATCAGGAGGGGCTTCGCCATCGGCAACATCGACCGATCCCGCATCCAACTCGCCGTCGAACGATGAATTGGTGGAGCTGTCGCTGTTCGTCGACCACTCATGGTATCCAACGAAGGACTGGTCAGGGGCGATTCCGGAGGAAATTACGAAGAGAACGGGGGTTAAGCTGAATATCACGGTGGCCACCGACGAGAAGCAGCTGCCGCTCATGATCGCTTCGGGCGATTTGCCCGACCTCGTGTTTACGAGCAATCAGATTGTGAGAATGTCCGATTCCAAGCTGAGTCTGGCTTGGGACGACTTGATCGCTCAATACGCGCCGGACTTCGTCGTGGATGATGAAAGAAAGAAGCTGAATACGGCCAATGACGGCAAAATCTATACGGTATTGGGCGCATACTCCACTCCCGAGGAATGGGCGCAATATCCTCTTGCTACGGATATGGGCCCGGGTATGATGGTAAGGAAGGACATCATGGACAAGATGGGAAATCCGCCGCTCAATACGTTGGAGGATTTCAAGAACGTCCTTGCCCGAGTGAAGAGCGAGTACAAAGACCAAATTCCGTTGGTTATGAATCCCGCAGGTTGGATTCGCACCTATTTTGCTTCGCAATTCGGAGCGGCGAACGACGGTCTGGTGGAGAAGGACGGACAACTCGTCCACTTCCTGAGACAGCCGGAGCTGCTGGAGACTTACAAGTATATGAATAGCCTGTACAGAGAGGGTCTGATTACGGCCGAGAACTTCGCTTACAAGAACGAGGATCAAGCCAAGCAGTTGGCGTTGTCAGGCAAAGCGTTCGCATACGAATGGACGACGAACGGCGCGGAAACGTTTAACGCGCAGATTAAAGCTAACGGCGGAGATTACAGCTACACGCAGCTCGTCAACCAATTGAACGATCAAGCGGCTATTTACAAAAATTCCGCAGGTTGGTCGGGGACGTTCATTACGAAAAACAACAAAAATCCCGAGAAGTCCATCAAGTTGATGCAATTCCTGTTTTCAGAAGAAGGGGATCGATTGGCGAAATGGGGCATTGAAGGAGAGCATTGGAACTGGAACGAGCAAGGTTTCCCGGAAATGACCTACGACAAGCTCAATCCGGAGGTTCAGAACGAGCTTGGCATCTACTGGTGGGCAAATCTCGTCGGCAAAGCGGTGAACGAAGGGCTGTTCTATTATACGCCGGGAACGCAGACGGCTGCAGCGGAAGTCGATCAGGCCAAGATCAAAGCGTACAATCCTTATATTTCCAAAGTGAAACCGGACCCCGACTCCAAGGAACAGGTCATTCTGACCAACGTTGGAGACATGCTGGAAAATCAGGAAGCTAAGGTTTACTTAGCCAAGACGGAAGAGGAATGTATCGCGGCTTATAACGAAATGGTCAAGACAGCGGAAGATATGGGACTTGCGGATTACGAGAAATGGGCAAACGAGAAGTATAATGAAGTAAAATCGAATTAGCGGACTAACCGAGACTGACTCGAATGTTCTTCCGTCGATCGAAGTGTAAAGCTTCCGATTGACGGATTCGAACATTCGGGTTATTCTCGTACGCAACCAGACGAAATTTCGAAGGAGTGCTGGAAGTGGTCATGCGTTCAGTGAAAGCGCTCTTGGCAGAGTTTAAAGGGATGAGAATCATTCACAAGATGATTATCGGGTATATCGTTATTATATGCATCCCGTTCATCATTTTTGGTTTGGTATTCTACAACCTGATCGTGCAGAACGTGCTGGACGAATATTCGAGTGGCAGGCAGAAATTCCTGGAGCAATCCAACCGGAATTTAAAGGTCAGTCTGGCGCAGTCCGAGGCGGCAATCAAGCTATTCCAAAATAACGACAACATTACGGAATACTTAGCGCGAAAAAATTTAACGGACGCGGATATGGTATTCACGTATTTGAAAGAAATCGAACCTACGATCGTTTATGCGGTGTCCGGCAATCCTTTGATCGGCCGGCTGTCTATATTCAACAACAACGAAGAGCAGTTGCAGCTGCCTCCGGATATTCAATCGATTTCGCAATTGAAACAGAATATCGCCGATACGCAGCGATGGGCTGAGTTGCGGTCGATTGCTCCCGGGCAAGGAAAGTGGTTTTACAACTCGGGTTCGAAAGACGAATTTCCGAGTTTCAACTATTACAGCCGAATATTCAATAATCAATACTCGCAAGAGCTCGGCCTGATCGAAATCGCGTTGAAGCCCGATGCCGTAAGGCAATTTTACGAGACGGTCATTCTTGCGGAGGGATCTTCTTATGTATTTGTGGATCAATCGGCGAAGCTCGTCTACAGAAGCGATAATTTCCCCGAGGACCCTAAGCTTGCGAGCGGAATCGGGAAACTGGTGGAAAGCGATGACGAGTATATTTATTTGAGCGATAAGAAAGTGCTGCTGAATCGGATTCACATAGAATCATTTGGTTTGGACAGCGTTCTGGTCACTCCCGTTCATTCTTTATTCAACGGAATGGAAGGCAGGGAGGGCTTATATATTGGCGTAGGCCTTCTGCTCCTTATCGCATTATCGCTCATCTATTATAAATTCGCGGCTTCCATGGCGAAGAGAGTGATCCGGCTGACGAAGCATATTAATCGGCTGAACCCAGGTCGTCCTACGACGTTCAAGGGGGAGACGGGAAATGATGAGATCGGCGGGCTGATTCAATCTTACAATGCGATGATAGAGCTGAATAACGAGCTGTTTCATAAGGCGCATCGCTTGGAAATGATGAAGAAGGACGCGGAGTATAAAATGCTCGAAGCCCAAATCCGTCCGCACTTCCTGTACAATACGCTGGAATCGATGCGGATGCTGGCCAAGATCAACGGAGACCATCAGGTCGCGGATATGGCCTATACGCTGGGAGAACTGCTGCGGTATAGCATTACCAAGAAAAATCCCGTGACATTGCAGGATGAGGTCGTCCATTTACAGCGTTATATCTCCATACAGAAGATACGGATGGAATCGCGGCTAGTATTCGAATACGAAGATAACGGAGTGGACCTGGGGAGCTTGGTCTGTCCGAAATTCCTGTTGCAGCCCATCGTCGAGAATTGCATCATTCACGGGATATCGGGACTTAGAAGAACGGGAATCGTCCGACTTGAGATAACTCGGGGAGAACGCATAATGACGATTACCATATCGGATAACGGTGTCGGCATACCTGAGGATGAGCTTTGGAAATTACGCGCAAGACTAGATTCCCCCATGCTGGAAATCGAGGGAGGAATCGGTTTGCACAACGTGAACGAAAGAATTAAAGCATTCTACGGCGAGGGGTCCGGGTTGTCGGTGACCAGTCACGTTGACAAAGGCAGTACGTTTAAGTTAATACTCTTAGCAAAGGGCGGTGAAAAAGATGATTAGGCTGTTGATCGTGGACGACGAACCGCTGATCGTCAGAGGATTGGCAAATATGATCGCTCATGAGTATGGCAGGCCTACGCAAATCGATACCGCGTACGATGGATTCGAGGCTTTAAGATTAATGGAAACGGTGCGCCCGGATTTGCTCATTACGGACATTCATATGCCGGAGATGGATGGTTTGGAGTTGATCCGCCTTACGAAAGAGCGCAAATTATGCGGTCAATGCATGATTTTGACAGGATACGGAGAGTTTCAGTATGCGCAAACGGCTCTCCGATACGGAGTGATGGACTATTTCTTAAAGCCTGTTAATCAGACCGACCTTCTGCAGGCAATCGGCCGGATACAGGATATCGTCGAGCAAACCGAAACCGAGCTGCAGCAGAGTGAAACTGCGCCGGTCGGAGCTGCCAATGCGATGAGGAGCAACAAGAAGATTGCTCTGATTGAGAAGTATATTAAGAAGCATTATATGAGAGACATATCGCTTCAGGAAGTTTCGGAATCCGTAGGATTAAATCCGAATTATGTAAGCGGTCTAATTCATAAGGAGACGGGAACGACGTTCGTTCAATACGTTCATCGGGTGCGAACGACCAAAGCGAAGGCGATTCTCGTGGAAAATCCCGATGTCGCGGTCGATCTGGTCGCCGTTCAAGTGGGATATGAGAACAGTCGCCAGTTTTTTAAAATATTCAAGAAGTATGCGGGCGTAACGCCTGGCGTGTATCGCGAGCAAAATTCGGTCGCCTTAATGGAAGAGGACAGCAAGTTAAATACACGAGAAAGCTAGATGATGCAACGCTAGTGATTTATGATCACTCAAATATATTTTTGAGATTGCGACGGTTTTTTCAATGAGCTTCCGTCTTATATATAGATCGATCTAAAGGAGGAGCAACTTGTCTGTTACGGATGCAGAGTTGGTGGGTAGGGCGTGCAAAGGCGATAACGAGGCATTCAGCGATTTAATCGGCAGATATGCAAATGCGGTGTACGGGGCAGCGTATGGCAAGCTGGGCGATTTCCATAGGGCGCAAGATATCGCGCAGGAAGTGTTCGTCAAAGCTTTCAAAAAATTGTCCAGCATTAAAAATCCCGACAAGCTGGGCAGTTGGTTGTACGCGGTTACGAATAGGGAGTGCTTGGATTGGTTGAGGTCGAGCAAAAACGAGTCCGTATTCGATCCGGCACATAACGAGAATATACCGCTGCATGGAACGCATGAAACTGCCGAAGATACGTGGCTGAGGAAAGAGCTTCGCAACGAGGTATGGCAAGCGCTTAGCAACCTAACTGAAGCTAACCGTACGGTCACGATTCTCTACTACATCGACGACTATAAGATCAGGGAAATCAGCGATTTCCTCGGTTTGTCCGTTGAAGCGGTAGAGAGCAGACTTCGCAGATCGAGAACGTTATTAAAGAAGGAGATGCTCAGCATGGTTAACGAGAATCTGAATCAGAACAAGCTGAACGAGGAGTTCAAGAAGAAGGTGTTTCAGGACGAAAGAATGCCCGAAACACAATTTCGCCGCGTGGCGATGGGCGAGAGCGATTTTGACGATATCGACATGTACAAAACGAAGTTTGTTAACATTAATTTAGAAGGCGCGAGCTTCGATAATATCAATATGAGCAAAACGTTATTCCACGATATCAACATGCATCAAGCCAAATTCATCGAAGTAGGTTTGTGGGACATCGAGATCGGCAACTGCGCAATGGGCGGGGCTTTCTTTCACGATATCGGGCTGAAGGGCAAGAGCAATACGTTCGAGAACTGTGAGTTAACAGGGACATCCTTTACAAACTGCAATCTTTCCAACGTGGAAATTAAAGACTGCGACATATCGGGACTTAAGATTAATGGGATATCCATTCAGGATTTACTAGAGAACTATATGAGCAACAAATAAGAATGAGGAAGCCGGGGATGAGTGGATTTTCTACTCTTGATTGGCCGCTCTAGCGCCAATTCCTGAGCACCAGGCCTCTCCTGCTGACATGATGTTTTTGGCTAGCTGGACGATTTCCACTCTAAACAGTGAGAATGATCGTATGAGCGGTCTGTCCCAAAAATATTCGCACGCAATGGTAACATCACGGGATTTGGGACAGCCCCTCGCAATTTCTAAAGCTTGTACGATTCGATAGCGATCGAGTTTGGTCCTTTTTTCCGCGCCTCGTTAAGGGTTTCAATTGAGTCTTCGATGACTTTACGAATCTCCGCAATCGATCTGACGGAGCCGACTAATGCGCCGATATAACAACCCATTTGCTTCGGACAACCGATGCTATTGAAATCAAAAGCTATCATATCATCGACTATGGACTGCGCGACACGAGTGATCGCTTGCTGATTTGCGATTGCGAATACAATGAATTCATCGCCATCAGCACGGCCGATAGCGGCCTGAGTTAAACCGGCAAGGACATTGGCTTCAATGATTTGATAACAAGAGGCAATGACGTTGTCCCCTACCTCGAAGCCGTAATCGTCGTTCACCTGCTTGAAGTGGCTGATATCAAAGCGAAAGACGGAGAGAATATCGTCAGACGAACATGAGGCTGTGATACCGGCGGCTGTCTCCAGAAACATCTCCATATTGGGGATGTTTTTTTTGATTTCATGCGCTGCAGACTGCTCGATATGCAATAAATCTATTTTTTTATCCATATCAAAACCTTCTTTCTCGATTATAGTGATAAGCCGATCAATTGCGATTTTCTTTTGAATGTGTTCGTTAAGCAACGATGAGATTTCGATCCGCTTGCGAATCAATCGATGAACGATGATGTCGGATTCGAATGGACCGCTTAACATTTCTTTGATTTCTGTAAGGGAGAAATCCAGGTTTTTGAGAATGATGATCCAATTCAATAGATGGGATTGGCTCGGATCGTAGGAGCGATATCCCGTTTCGGCATCGATCGCCGACGGCTTCAGCAGACCGATCTCGTCATAGTGACGCAGCATTTTAGCGGTAACGTTGTTTTGCACGGCGAATTCACCAATTTTCAACTCGATGACACCCTTTCAAAAAGAACTCCGGCCGGAATTGCTTAACCTAACGATAAACCCTCCCCCCTATGGGAAAGTCAATATAAAATTTTCCATAATGTCGAAACAATGCAAGCCCCCCCCCGAGAATCGTTGAATAAAAGAAATAGAGATAGGAAATCATTAGGTAATCCTTAGGAAAAAAGAGGGATTACGGATGGAGCAGACATTGCAACGTTTCGCGACAATCATTCAGGATAGACTGAACGATGCACCCGATCTCGTTATAAAAACATATAAAGTGCAAGAACGAATCGAACTTACCTGCATGTATTTGTGTTCCATAACGGATCAAAAGCTGGTCGATGAATTGGTCATAACAGGCATATTAACGCCTCATTCCCCGCTAAAAAATGGTCAAAATCCTTCTCAATGGTTAATGTCATCGCTTAAACAAGCAGAAATCAAAGAAGTGAGCGGGGTGGATTCGTACATTAAAGAATTATTGGAGGGACAATGCATTGTAGCTTATACCGGACAAAATGCCATATCCATTAATGTCCGTAAACAAGAACAGCGCAGCGTAGCCGAACCGGAAACGGAATCCGTCGTTCGAGGACCGCGTGAAGGCTTCGTCGAGGATTGTTCACGCAATATTTCGCTCATTCGCAAACGGCTAAAGAGCGAAAAACTGGTCATTGAGGAAATGATAATCGGCAGCGAAAGCAATACAACGGTTTGTTTGCTCTATATGCGCGATATTGCCGACCCTGGCTTAATAAATGAATTTCGTGCAAGACTGAAGGCCATTCAAACGGACAGCATTCTCGAGAGCGCCTATATTGAAGAATATATCCAGGACAAAACGCTGACTCCTTTTCCTCAATTTATGTCTTCTGAAAGGCCCGATGCCATTGTTGCAAAAATCCTCGAGGGACAGGCAGCCATTATTACAGATGGGACCCCTATCGTATTAGCAGGGCCTATTACGTTTTTTGAGTCATTCAGTACGTCTGAGGACTACTACCAAAGAGCCGACATTGCTACCGCATTGCGATGGATCCGCATGTTGGCTTTTGTTATTTCCGTTTTTACTCCGTCATTATATATTTCCGTTGCATGCTATCATCAGGATTTGCTTCCTTCATCCATGTTGGCCAACCTAGCGTCCCAAAGGGAAGGAGTGCCATTCCCGGGAGTGGCGGAAGCTTTCGGGATGATGGTCATATTTGAAGTTCTTAGGGAAGCCGGGCTGCGTATGCCAAGAATATCCGGTCAAGCGATATCCATCGTAGGAGCATTGGTGCTCGGCCAAGCTGCGGTAGAAGCAGGCATCGTGTCGGCCGCAATGGTCATTGTCGTATCGTTAACCGCGATCGCTAATTTCGTTGCTCCGAATTATGGGTTCGGTATCGCTCAGCGGCTCATCCAATTCGGCTTCATGTTTTTGGCCAGCATTTTAGGTTTGTTTGGCGTTATGTGCGGCGTCTTTGTTATGCTCATCCATTTGGTATCGCTTCGTTCGCTCGGCATTCCTTATTTTGCGCCGCTGGCTCCGCTAAACCTTGCGAATTGGAAAGACACCTTTATCCGCATTAATAGACCTCGAATGAACCGGCATCGGAGAAAAGGGAATGGCTAACGGGAGACACGGAATGCAGAAAAAGCTTTTTATGATCTTGCCCATCTTGCTGTTTTGTTCAGGGTGTTGGGACATGAGAGAAATTAATCAACTGGCTATCGTCGACATGATCGCCATGGACCGTGATGAGCAAGGAGTTTTCCTTACGCATTATCAAATTCTCAATCCGCCAAGCAATGAAGCTCGGAGATCGGGTCCTACTAAAGCAGCCGTTTACACGTATGAGGTTGCTTCGCCGACTCTGGGCAGCTCGGCGGAAAAAACCGGGTCTGTCATGTCTAGAAAGTTATACACCTCCCATCTGCAGTGCTACGTTGTTTCGGAGCGTATGGCCAGAGCGGGTTTATTAAAAGTGGCCAATTATTTGGAAAACTATAAAGAGCGCAGAACGAATGTTTATACGATCGTAGCGGAAGATCCCGTTTCCGAAGTGATTGGCACGTTTACCCTATTGGACCGGGTCCCGGGCAGAAATATACGTCTGTTGCTGGATTGGCACGCTAGAAGTTTCGGAATTAACAAATTACCGATAAGAATGAATGATATTTTGGAAGGCATTCCCTTTAGCAGGCCAACCATTATACCCATTATTCAATATTCGGGAAATGCTTCAGCGTCGCAATCGGATCGCCTGGAGGATATCCATGCAACGAAACAAAACTTGAAAATAAACGGGGGAGCCGTATTGATAGGAGCCAAGATGGTCGGGAAGGTTAGCGACGAGATCAAGAACACTTATTATGTGTTAAACGGTTATGCGACCCGCAAGCAAGAAACGTTTCAAGTAAACGGACAAACGATCGATGTGGAAATAAATGTGGATCAAATCAAGCGGAGTTGGGTAACGAAGGATAAACTTCGGATTCGACTGGATGTCGTCATGGGGCTCATGAACAACGAGCAGAGCGAAAAGCTAACGATTCGTAATATCGAGATCATGAAAGAACAATTTAACAGGACGTACAAAAGGAAGTGCGAGCAGTTCGCTAGCTTCGCTATAGAGAAAAACTGGGACATGCTTGGACTCGGCGATACGAATCAAGGCCGGAACAGATGGAAGGACATTCAAGTCGAATTCGAAGTCCAATCGAAGCTTGCCACTTTAGGGAACACGATTACGCCGTACGAATAGGAGAATTGCGTTGGAACAAACTTCAATAAGCCCATTCCAAATGTTTTGTCTCGTCGCTTGTTTTGTCGTGGGGACTACCTTCATTATGATGCCGAACGCAACGATCGGGGATGCCAAGCAATTCGGCTGGCTTGTTCATTTATGGGGGACCCTTGTAGGCGTTCTCGTCGGGTCTGTATGGATTTACATCTCCGGAAAGCATCCCGGCCTTTCGCTCGTACAAATATTGAACCGTATATTCGGGCACTACGCAGGGGCTGTCATTTCCGTCTGTTACATTATTTTCTTTATCCAAATGGCTGCTTGGGTAACGAGAAACGTAAGCGATTATATGCATGTTACGATGATGCCAAGGACGCCTCCAACGGTATTTCATCTTATGACCCTAGGGGTTTGCGCTTATGCGGCGGTGAAAGGGATAAGATCCATATCGCTCGTCAGCATATTTATCGTTCCTTATATTACTCTTTCTTTTTGGCTGCCTTATTCCGTCATGCTAAACGAATGGGAGTGGCGGAACTTTCGTATCCCCAACGATTTTCAGCTTTGGCCCATTCTATCCGAAACCACCTATGCCATTGGCTTTCCTTTTTTAGAGACGGTAGCTTGCATGATGATATTCCCCTTGGTTCGAACAAAACTCAAATCAGCCGTATTTGGGGGTACGGCCTTTGGAGGCATTCAGATCGCGCTTTCCGTTTTCTTCGCGATTGGAATTTTAGGTGTCTATCGATCTTCCCATCTCCTATACCCAAAGTATACGATCTTTCGCGAAATGGAGTTTTCCAGCTTTTTCGAGCATCTCGAATCCATCATTTCCATAAATATGCTGTTAGTCGTATTCGTGAAATTGAGCGCAATCTATTATTTTGCGGTAACCGCTATTTGCCAAGTGTTCGCCATTCGCAACCGCGCGGTTGTTGCTATTCCTCTGATCGGGATTATTTCCGCATATTCGCTATTGTTTTCAAACATTGCGGAGAACGCGAAGTGGATCCATGATTATTTGTTTATTTATTACGTTCCGTTCGGGATCGGCTTCCCCGTTCTAATGGTCGTGTTTACTTGGCTGCGTAAAGGAAGAGGTGAAAGCACAGCATGATGGGTCTATTGGGGACGTACATTATACTTTCGGCAATCGCATTCCTGTTTCTTCGATTTCTGCGAATGCATCGGAGAGAGGTATGGGCTTTCACGATTCTCGCCTGCATCGGCTTCGTACTGTGGACGAGCATCGTACTCAATCATCCGCTTGATCTGAACCAAGCAATTGGCCGGATGATCGACAGCATAAAGTAATAGAAGCGATTCCTATACTTCGACGGGTTGTTTGCAGCGCATGCAAGGTCTAAACTATACGCGAGCAACGATAATAACCGATGGATCGAACGAGGGGAGCAATCATTCATGAATCAATCCGCATCAGTACAAACACCGAAGCTGCACGAAGTGTTCGGACGGCAATTTCGAATCGGCGCAGCCGTTAATCCGAGAACGCTGGTCTCGCAGCGCGAGCTGCTGGCGCAGCATTTCAATAGCGTAACGGCGGAGAATGAAATGAAGTTCGAACGGCTGCATCCGGCCGAAGCTCAGTACACGTTCGAGGAAGCGGACCGTTTGTTGGAATTCGCAAAGTCGAACGGCATGGCAGTCAGAGGCCATACGCTCGTATGGCATAACCAAACCTCGGATTGGGTGTTCGATAACGGCTCGGGCGGCTTAGTTGATCGTGACACACTGCTTGCGCGTATGAAAGCGCATATCGAAACGGTAGTTGGGCGCTATAAGGGACAGATCTATGCATGGGACGTTGTGAATGAAGCAGTGTCTGACAGTGGAGAGGAGCACCTTCGTCCGTCCAAGTGGCTGGACATTATTGGCGATGGTTTTATTGCCAAAGCGTTCGAATATGCGCATGCCGCTGATCCTGACGCGTTATTGTTTTACAACGATTATAATGAGTCCGTACCTGAGAAGAGAGAAAAAATTTATACACTCGTCAAGTCTCTAAAGGAGAATGGCGTGCCGATCCACGGTGTCGGCCTCCAGGCGCATTGGAACCTGACACATCCGACACTGGACGATATTCGTGCGGCCATCGAACGGTATGCTTCTCTTGGACTGCAGCTGCATATTACCGAAATGGACGTGTCTGTCTTCGCGTTCGAAGACAGACGCACAGATCTGACCGCACCTACGGCTGAGATGATGCAGCTCCAGGAGGAAAGATACGGTGAGATGTTCCGGTTGTTCCGGGAATATAGCGACGTACTGACAAGCGTTACATTCTGGGGAGCAGCCGACGACTATACGTGGCTGGACGGATTCCCGGTGAGGGGACGGAAAAATTGGCCTTTGCTGTTCGACACGAAGCATCAGCCAAAGGGCTCGTTCTACAAAGTGATTAGCCAAACGGAGGAAGCGCTTGAAGGCTAACAGCGATTGTGAAGATGGCGAAGCAGGTATTCCTGTGCCGCCATCTTAAGTCCAAAACCAATCAAAAAGGTGTGAACGAACAACCATGCTATCTGAACCGAGAAGTGACAGCGACTACGTTCTATGTTATACGAGAGAACCGCAGGAGGACATGATTTATGCGCCAAAACTGGCATACAGCATGCATCTTGCCCACAGTGAAGATGGCAAGCATTACCAAGCATTAAATCACAATTCCGGCGTTTTGTTTGCTAAAGCTACGGACAATGAGAACGGAACGATGAATGCCAAAAGCTTAAAAAGTCCTTATCTCTTCCATCTAGCCAACGGCGATTTTGGCGTCGTTGCCGTACGTACGGAACCAGATGGCCAGAATGACGAACAGAGTAAAGGTTCGATCCTATTCTTTATTTCTTCCGATCTGCTGCATTACAAAGAAATCGGTTTAATTGATCTGAAGGGTGACGACTATGTTAAGGACGCGGCCTGCGAGTATGATGCAAAGAACCATACGTACGTGATTCGTTGGAACGATGAGAACGGCGAAAGTTATGTGAGCGTTATAGCTGATTTATTCGACCTCAACGGGGTATCTATGCCTGAGCAAACAGAGCCCTATGTATGGGATGCTGCGACTACTAATATTGAAGGCATAGTGCCTCGCAACGTTATCCGCGTATCTAAGGAAACTGCTAGCCGCCTTGTGAGTAAGCTTACGGTTCCGACGAATATCGGGATCGGGCTTCCGGACAGCGTCACAATAAAGTCGGCGGATGAACTGCGGGAGCTCAAGGCGACCGCGATCTACAGCGACGGTACGACTGCGCTTAAGACCGTTAACTGGAACGAATCCGGAGTAGACTGGAAGCAAGCGGGAACCTATCGGATAACAGGGAAGGTTCATCAGGACCGATATGTATTTCCGATCGCAGTCAATCGTGCTGACCCTTGCATAACGAAGTGGAACGGCAATTATTACTTTATAGCCACTAATGATGCGGATGGCAACCAATCTCTATATATTCGGGAAGCGGCTGCCATTCCCGAACTTGTTGATGCAGAGGAATCATTGATTCTTGATACGAACACATACGAGCATATCAAAGGTCTCTTATGGGCCCCCGAGATTCATATCATTGAAGGCGATTTGTACATCTTCCATGCGGCAACGACCGGCGATTTTCTTTGTGAAGAGTGTCATGTCATGAAGCTGCGCCAAGGCGGGAACCCGACCCGGGCTGAAGATTGGTCGGAGCCTCGCCGAGTGGTTAAGAAGGATGGAACGGATCTATGCGAAGCCGGCAAAGTCATTTCCCTCGATATGACCGTTATTCAATTGAACGGGGAGTATTATGCTGCATGGTCGGAGCGGCAGTTCGTGCCGGTCGATCTTGGGGCATGGATTTATTTGGCCAAAATCGATCCGAACGAGCCTTGGAAGCTGACTAGCGATCCTGTGCTGCTGACAAAACCGGATTACGGCTGGGCTAACAACCATACGTTCGTGGATGAAGGGCCGTTTGCATTGATTCGTGACAATAAGCTGCTCCTTACGTTTGCCAGCGCCGCTGTAGATGCCACTTATGTGGTAGGGCTCTTGACAGCCGATACGGATTCGGATTTATTGGATCCGGCTAGCTGGACGAAGGGGAATTACCCGTTGTTGACATCTCGAAGTATACCCGGAGAATTCGGTCCCGGTCATAATTCCTATGTAACCGATGATTACGGCGTCATCTGGAATACGTATCATGCCAGACCTGGCGTTGACGCGCCTAGAGGCACCGGCTTACGCAGAGTCCACTTTGATATAGACGGGTATCCGGTGCTCGATATGACGGAGGATCAGGATTTGAATGCTGACCTTGCCGATGTATCCATCGATGTAATTATTATATAAATCCTCATTGCGAAGAGGCTGTTTACCTGTAGCGGGGCTATGGGATGGACAGTCTTTTTTGCTGTATCATCTGCCTTTCTAATGCTTCTCGATTTTCTTTCCCAATGCGTTTTTTCTAATCACTTATGCTAGTATGGTTCGTAAGATTAAACCAATTATCGGAGGAGTTGAGGAGCAGTATATGGATCATCCGCAACGGTTGCTTCGCTTAGCCAAGGAATTTGGCGAATGTCAGAATGCGCTGGCGGCAATCGGTGACGAAACGCGTCAGTCTATCATTATCGCATTTCTGGAAAGCGCCAACGAAAAAGGCATCCGAGTAGGCGAAATTACAAAGAAGACGAATCTATCCCGCCCCGCCGTATCTCATCATATCAAAGTACTGAAGGATGCCAATATTATTGCCGTTCATCGTGAAGGCAGAATGAACTATTACTATTTGGAGCCCACGAAGAGCATCGTTCTGAAGCTGAAACATCTCTTCGAAAACATCGAAACGATCATGAACGACTATTGGGAGGAGCCTTCCGGTCAACAATCAAACGAAGCAGAGGAGCAAAGAGGATGAACATCATTATTTTCGGAGCAAATGGAAAAACGGGACGTGAATTAATGGAGCGGGCATTGAAGCAAGGCCATTCGGTTACTGCATTTGTCCGTGACCCGTCAAAGATCTTACTGAAAGACGCCAACTTGAACATCGTGAAAGGGGAAGCGACCAACTATTCGGATGTAGAGAAGGTGCTTAAAGCGAATAAATACGATATCGCCTACTCCGTGCTAGGAGCTAAAGGCATGTTCAAAAGAGACCTGCCGCTTATCGGTGCCATGCAAAATATAGTTAAAGCGATGGAGAAAAACAACGTGCCTAAGCTAATTCACGTGTCATTCATTGGCGCCCGCGAGGAAGCGGTTAAATTAGGTTTTGTATACAAATATATCATTCCGAATTTCATGAAAAACTTGCTGTTGGATCATAGAGAGAAGGATACGCTGCTTACGAATAGCCGATTGACGTGGACATTGGTCCAGCCGCCTTCCCTTACTTCAGGCCCGTATACGGGGCGTTACATGCACGAGGCGCAAATCAATATGGGCGTTTCCCGCAAGCTCAAGCTTTCCCGGGCAGATTTGGCCGACTTCATGATAAAACAGCTTAACGACGATACGTACAACAACAAAGCCGTTTTCGTGACGGAATAACTGAGTAATCAAGAACTTAGTATAAGCCAAATAATCGTAGTTGAAGCCTGCACAATTATGTGCAGGTTTTTCTGAATAAATATTCCTTGATACTTTTTCGGACTGTTAATGAAATATTGGAAGCAGCTAAAGTCCTATTGTCATGCTCTATATCAGAATTTCTGCAACTGCTGATTTTTTATACTAGAGCTTATCTATAATTGAGAAGCTCTTTCTTTGAAATGTTTACATACAAAGCTGTTGATCCAGCGGATATGATGAGAATTTAGTCGAAAAAAAGAGAAATATATGGGACAAAATGGTATGATAGACCCAACTGATTTAAAGTTAACAATAATGTATATCATTAGGAGGTATCGGGGTTGAATAGCCTTATTCGTTGCCAGTGGGTATACAGCGATGTGATCAATTATGCGATGCAACAAAATCATGTTCCGATCGTGAAACAGCTTGCTCTGTTCAACGTGTCAGATGAGGACTTTTCTCAGATAACCTTAAGATTATTGGCAGAGACGGGATTTGCTTATGAATGGTCGAGAACAATTGATACGCTGTCTGCAGGGCAATCTATCGATCTTGGTGCTGTTCCATTGCAAATGTCTGCTTCATTTCTAGCAGGACTCACAGAAAGAATGACTTCTACACTAACGCTATCGGTTTCACAAGGGGAAACGATCTTATACGAGGAGCGGGCACAGATTGTCGTTTTGGCTGGCGACGAATGGGGCGGTTTGGCTGTGCTGCCGGAATTGACGGCTGCATTCGTAACTCCTAATCATCCGCAAATCATTGAAGTTGTGAGGGATGCTTCAGATATATTACATAGATGGAAGGGTAGTCCTTCCTTCACCGCTTATCAGAGCAAGGACTCACGCCGGGTGAGGGAACAGGTTGCTGCGCTCTACCAAGCCATCCAACAAAAAGGGATCGCTTATTGTGTAGCGCCGCCAAGCTTTGAACAAATCGGACAACGCGTCCGTCTGCCGGACACGTTGTTTACACATCGCATCGGTAATTGTTTTGATCTGTCATTGCTTTTCGCCGCTTGTATGGAGGCGGTAGGGTTGCACCCTCTCATTATCTTCATCGAAGGTCATGCGTTTGTTGGCGTTTGGCTTGTTGAAGATACGTTTACGGAGAGTGTTCAAGATGACATATCCTTGTTGACCAAAAGAATGGCAAGCGGCATCGACGCAATTTGTGTGATGGAAGCAACCTCTATGGTAAAGGGAGCATCAACAAAGTTTGACGAGGCTGTGTCGATTGCTGCATCGCATCTAAGCAATCCCGATCAGTTCGATTGCTTGGTAGACATTCGCCGCGCGCGATCAGCCTCTATTCGTCCACTTCCTATTCGCGTTGATATTGACAAGGAGAACGTGCAGGAGACAATGGCAGAGCCTTTATTTCTAACTGCGGACACATCTACTGCACCTCAATCATTCGAAGTGTTGGAGAAGCCCGAGGAAGTAGATGCCATACCGATAAGCAAGCAAAAGCAGTGGGAGCGTCGCTTGCTTGATCTGTCTCTTCGTAATACGCTCATTAATTTTCGCATGACAAAATCTAGCGTTAAGATCTTGCTGACGCAGCTGGGTGAGCTGGAGGACTGTATTGCCGATCGCGAGGAGTTTCAGGTGTTGGCAATGCCTTCCGATTGGCAAGGGAATGAGCGAAGTGTAAGTCTATACCAAAATATTAAGCATAATCATCCGTTGACTAAGCTATTGAACGATGAATTCGAGCGCAAACGGCTGAGAGCCGACTTGAATGAGCATGAGTTGGACAGACGAATGATTCAGCTCTATCGGTCTGCCCGGCTCTCATTGGAGGAAAATGGAGCAAATACATTATATTTGGCGCTAGGGATTCTAAAATGGTACGAGTCGTCTGCTAGCGAAATGCCGCGTTATGCGCCGTTAGTGCTTGTGCCCATTCAAATATTGAAAAAAACCTCTCGAAGCGGTTATATCATTCGCGGAATAGAAGAGGATCCCCAAATTAATATTACATTGCTCGAGCTGCTGAGACAGGATTACGGCATTTCGATCGGAGGACTGGATCCACTCCCCCGAGACGATAAAGGCGTACATCTTAGTCAGATTTTCACGACTATTCGCCACGCCATAATGCAAGAGTCAAGATGGGACGTAGAAGAAGAAGCCTATCTGGGATTGTTCTCATTCGGACAATTTGTGATGTGGAATGATATAAGGATGCGTTCCTCCGAGCTCACAGCTAATCCAATCGTTGCGAGTTTAATGGAAGGCAAGCTAAGGTGGCAGCAACCATCGGATTTGGAGGATGGGTCTCTTGATGATGAGCATCCTAGTAAGTTATTCGTTCCAATTAGTGCGGATTCGTCGCAGCTTGCGGCTATTTCGGCAGCTATGAGTGGACAAAGCTTTGTGCTGCACGGCCCGCCGGGAACGGGGAAATCGCAGACGATTACGAATATGATTGCTGGTGCTTTGGCAAGCGGCAAGCGGGTGTTGTTCGTCGCGGAGAAGATGGCGGCGCTCTCGGTCGTACAGAAAAGGTTGGAAAGTATCGGACTCGGCTCGTTTTGCCTTGAGCTGCATTCCAACAAAAGCACGAAGAAGGCTGTGCTCGATCAGTTTCAAGCGGTAATAGAGAGTCCACGGGTGCAAACGCCGGATGGGTGGAACAATCAAGCGGACCGCCTTGCGAAGCTGCGCCAGGAATTGAACGGCTATTCTTCTGCTTTGCATCACAAATATGCCTTTGGATTTTCTTTATACGAAGCGATAGCTGGATATGAACGAGCCGGTAAAGGAGCAGACCACGTTGTATTTGACCGTCATACGGCGGCAGACTTAACAGCCGAGAAGGTAGATCAGTGGAGAGATCTGGCCGCGCGGTTAAAGGCAGCCAGCGCCCAATGCGGCAATCCAGCGGGTCATGCTTGGAGCGACGCACGCAGCAGCGTCTATTCCCAAGGAATGAAGGAAGACGTCGAACGAACATTAAAGAGTTATATAGCTTTGCAAGAGCCTATAGAGACAGCTCTAGGTAACGCGTTGTTGCAGTTTCGTATGGAGCCGGCAACGCTTCATTATGATAACGTAAGCCGACTTTCTCAGCTTTGTTCTCATATGATGCTAATGCCTGATTTCCAGCCTGCCTTGCTGCAGCTTCCGAATATTAAAGAAGTCAGCGATCGTCTTTTGAAGGTAGCAGAGCAAGGACGTAGAAGAGATCGTATTCGCCAATCTGTTCATGCTGTTTTTGGCCCGGAGATAAGCCGATTGGATGCAGCCTTTACGTTATCGGAATGGATGAAGTCCGAGTTGAAATGGGCGGTTCCTAAGTTTTTCGGACAGAAACGAATTGTTAAATTGCTAGGAACGATGGTCGTGCCGGGGCAAGCAATAATGAAGGAATCCGTGCCGACTTTTTTGGGAGACATCATAAGCTTACAAGAGGAAGAGAGGAAGCTGAAGGAAATTTGGCAATCGGCATCGCAAATTGCAGAAACAGCCGGTTGGAACGATTTATTGGATGATTGGGAGCTGATTGGGTCTTCTGCTAGGTGGGTGACCGAGTTGCATTCCCTATTCGCTTTGTGGTACAGCCAAGAGAATGCGGCTGCAGAGGCTTGCGAACGAATTGGTGAGTATATGGCTCAAGGTAAGTCAAATGTCGATAAGCAGCAAGAGGTCTTTAGCCAAACAATGATTCTTCGGGACAAAGCGATTACCTGCGAAGTTCAACTTCGAGATATGCTGCAATTGGACTGGAATGGGCTTGTTGACGCTGCGGCAGGTACAAGCTGGCATCTATTTATGAAGAAGAAAGCCGAATTGTGGGAGAATCATATTAACGGATTGCGTGATTGGTGCTCTTGGCGGCGTGAGCGCGAGATAGCAGAGGCGGAAGGACTAAGTCCACTTATTCAACCACATGAGCAAGGATCGTTGTTAGAGTCTGAAATGATACTAGCTTTTGAACGCGGTTTATACAAAGCTAGCGCGAATTATATATTTGACCATGATGAGAGACTGGGGGCATTCTCTGGCCAGTTGTTCGAAGACAAAATCAAACGATTCCGTGAAACGGACAATAGGTTCGAGCAGTTAACGAGGCAGGAGATCGCTGCCCGCTTATCTGCGCGAGTGCCACAAATGACGCAGGAAGCGGCGCAAAGTTCGGAAGCCGGAATTTTGCAGCGTGCGATTCGTAGCGGTGGAAGGGCAATGTCTATAAGGAAGCTGATGGATCAAATTCCTAATTTGCTTCCAAGGCTTATGCCATGCATGCTAATGAGTCCCTTATCAGTAGCACAGTATTTGGATCCGAAGAGTGCTCAGTTCGACCTTGTTATTTTTGATGAAGCGTCTCAAGTGCCTACCGCACAAGCGGTAGGGGCATTGGCACGTGGACGTCAAGCCGTTATTGTTGGTGACCCGAAGCAACTGCCGCCTACAAGCTTTTTCTCCAAGTCGTATGATGAAGTTGATGAAGAAAGTCAATTGCTTCAGGACATGGAGAGTATTTTAGATGATTGCTTGGCGCTTGGGATGTACCAGAGGCATCTGTCATGGCATTATCGGAGCAGACATGAGAGCTTGATTGCATTTAGCAATGCACACTATTACGAAAATAAGTTAATGACGTTCCCTTCGCCGGACGAACCGGTATCGAGCGTTTCTTGGAGGCCAACGGGCGGCTATTACGATCGAGGAAGAACAAAACGGAATATGGCTGAGGGTGAGGCTGTAGTCGCAGAAATTATTAACCGTTTGAAAGACTCGTCACTTCGTAATCAAAGCATAGGAGTCGTTACCTTCAGCTCCATTCAGCAATCACTAATAGAGGACTTGCTTGATGATGCGATGAGGAAAGAGCCCGAGTTGGAAGTGTTTCTCTCCCAATTGCCTGAGCCTATTTTTGTGAAAAATCTTGAAAATGTTCAAGGTGACGAACGTGACATTATTTTGTTTTCAATTGGTTATGGCCCGGATGCCGGAGGGAAGGTCAGCCTTAACTTTGGACCGCTTAATAGGCAAGGAGGCTGGCGAAGATTGAACGTCGCCGTCTCACGAGCCCGATATGAAATGATTGTATTCTCGACGCTTCATGCCCATCACCTAAGCGCCAGCCGCACGAGCTCAGAAGGGGTTCTTGGATTAAAGGCTTTTCTGGAGTATGCCGAGAAAGGTAAGAACACACTTCCAGTTGCTGAATCGGCGGCGAAGCTGACGACTTTATCGGACGTTCATCGCAGCCTCTTGCACGAGCTGACTGAACTAGGCTACCAAGCCGATTTGTATGTAGGTGCGTCAGGTTACCGGATAGATGCAGCGATACGGGATAAGCATCTCTCGAATCAATATCGTCTAGGCGTTTTGTTGGATGGACCGATCTATGCAAGTGCAAAGACGGCAAGGGATCGCGATTATTTGCGTATTCAGGTTTTAGAGCAGCTTGGTTGGAGCTTGCACCGTATCTGGATGCCGGATTGGTGGGAGAACCGGGAGGCTGAGCTTCGCAAGATCGAAAGTGCAATGGTAAACGCAGGGAAAGAGGAAAGCAAAATAATTTCCCGAAAAAAAACGAGCGATCGTTTTTTGGTAGCCATGCCCGTTATAGGACAGGCGTCGGGCAATCGTGAAGAGGAACAGACATCTGCTCATCGTGGCATAGAGAACGTTACAGTGTATGAAGTTTGTCAATTAAGCAGAATGGGTATTTCGGATACGGAATCGTTTTTCATTGATTCTAATTCAAAGAAAATTGTAGAGCAATTACAGCAAGTCATTAACGAAGAAGGCCCGATTAGCAGGAGCTTGCTTGCAAAACGTGTATTGCAGGCATGGGGAATATCTCGTATGGGTGCCAGACTGGAGCGACGTTTTGATGAGCTACTATATAGAACTAAGGTCACCCACGAAAAAACAGAGATGGACGGCAACGTATTTTATTGGCCTGAGGGCATGAAGCCCACCGAATATCGCTTATTCCGTAACGCGCAGACAGAGATGCAACGGCGTTTAGCCGAAGATTTGCCTGCTGAAGAGGTTGCAAATGCGGTAAAGGCTGTTCTTATGGCACAAATCAGTTTACCCGAAGAAGACTTAATAAGACAAGTTACGAGGTTGCTTGGTTATGCGAGATCGGGAACTGGATTAAACAAGGCGATCAGAAACGGCATCGCCTGCGCGATTGAACGGAATGATGCAGTAGTCCAAAACGAACGATTGGTGTTAAATCAAATTTAGGATCACAGAAACATGGACCTTCGCCTTATTGAAGGTTCATTTTTCATAGGAATATGCATTCGATGACAGTATGTTGTCAATTACTTATGATTTAACAGGCATATAATTGTTTAGGTAGATACTCTTTTTTTGGATCCAATTCCAAAGTTGTCTGTGATTTGAGGTTTCCTTCGAGAGCAGCATCAGCACTAAAATTTGATTGGCAATATAGGAAAGAGGTATTCGGGAAATCGTCTTGATCCAGCGGATGATCAAGCCTGCAATACCACAGGTGCTGTAGAGGTATAGTCATTTTGGATCGAGTGTAGTGTCCTCTGCCAGCTCGTGTTTGTATTCGGTAAAGAAATGCATTTATACAACATGCTGGAGCCGGGTATGAACCCGGCCTAAGCCTGCTTATTTGCTTTTCATAGGAATATTGCACCAAACATAATTGGTCGACAATATCGGACAAAGGAAGATTGTGACAAAATGATGATTTCTTAAAAAAATTAACAAAATCTATACTTCAAATCTATTGATATCTGAAATGTAAAATAGTAGAATGTTCCTATTCGCTGTAAATGTTTACTAATTGTATCGGTGAACTTTCCTAAAATCACATAACGCAAATCCGTCGAAAGACGAGAGACGCAAAGCTATAGGGACTACTTCTCAAAAAGAAATGTCAGCCAGTTGCAAAAGGTTTAGCAGAGGCATGTCTATGGTCGTCCATAGGCATGCCTCTTTGCTTACAACAAAAAAGAGAGAATATCGAAATAGGAGAGAGTGGAGAGAATGAGCGAGCAAGAGATGGATATCCGGACCTTATTTCCAAGCGACGACGGCAACGAGCGACAACGAGACGATCTTATAGCACTATTCAGGCAAATCGCAGAAGGGGTCGATGCTTTAAAGGATCCCGATTCCGTTAATTTAAAAGGAACAAAAGATAGAGGAGCCACATTCTATCAGGATCTAACGAAGAACAGCCGCATTCCTGTTAGCGGCAGCACGCAAAATGAAGTGAACAGCGAGCTGCTCAAGCTGCTGCATGGTCATCCCTACCATACGAAATACTTTTTGACTAATATTTTGCCCATGGCCAGCATTCCAGGCATCATGGGGATGCTCACCGCTTTTATGGTGAATGGCAATAACTTGTGGGACGTATACGGACCTGCTGGAGCGGAGGCCGAAGTCAGAGTCGTTGCCATGATGTCGGCATTGATTGGTTATGATTCTACGGTAAGTGGCGGGTATACGACTTGGGGCGGGCAAGGGGCCATCTTCACGGGACTGCGGCTAGCCATAAATAAATATGACGCCAAAGCTGCGAAGGCAGGCGTACCTGACAATTTGTTTGCCTTCTGCTCGGAAGCGGCGCATTACAGCCTGTTCAAATCGATGGAAGCAACGGGTCTGGGCAGCAATAATCTGATTAAGATCCGTACGCGAGAAGACAGCTCCATGGATGTTCGGGATCTCGAGGAGAAAATGGAGAGCGTTATTCAAAGCGGAGGCGTACCCGTGTACATCGTGGCAACGACAGCGACGACGGATGCGATGGGCATAGATAATGTTGAGGAAGTCTTGGCTGTGTCAGAGCGACTAGCGAAAAAGCATGGCATCCAAAGACCGCATATCCATGCGGATTCGGCGCTCGGCGGATTTTTTGCCTTCTATAACGATTACGACTTTGAAGGAAATCCTCTTCGATTCGATGCTGAAACGCTATTGGCTCTTCAAGCGATAAGGGAGAGAATGAAGCATTTGGGGTTGGCGGATTCGTTGTGCTTTGACTTCCAGAAGCTCGGTCAAACACCGTACTCCACGAGCTTATTCCTTGTGAAGCAGGCGTCCGATCTGAAGCTGCTTGATTTGGAGCCGGATGAAACGCCGTATGTTGGACATCGGGGATATGGCGATTATCATACGAGCTATACGCTGGAATGCTCCAGAATGGGCAGCTCGATCAGTATTTTAAGCGCGCTAACGGCTTTTGGCATAGAAGGTTATCAGAAGCTGCTCGCCCAATTCGTCGAGGTCAATATCGCGTTCAGGAAGGCGTTGGCCGCTGAAGTACCCGAAGCGGTCATCGTTAATCCGCTAAATCCGGGCATTATCACGTTGTTCCGTTTGTATGCGGATCGCAAAAACGGCTATCACGCGGAATACGAGGGACTTCGCAGCTATGCGGAGATTGAACGAGAAAATAAGCTGAACGAGCTATTGTTCGAAATACTGGGCAGAGACCGCGGGAAAATGTTTTTCGGAGATACGAAGAAGCATCTCTACGTGCCAACCGCGGACCGGGCCGGCGAAATTGCGTTGTATGCGGCTAAGTTATTCGTCATCTCGCCGTACACGCAAACTTCCGATGTCGGTGCAATCGTTCACTATTTGAAACAAAAAATCGCTGAAACGTATGCCGCTTATGACCGGCTATCCAAGAAGGAGAACAACCATGAAGAAATCTATTCTTAAATTGAATTGGTTCAGAGAACATCTTGCTGTCAAAATCTCGGTCAGCATCCTGCTGCTGCAGGTCGTGACATGCGTAGCCTTTGCTCTGTCCGGCTATATGACGCAGAGCAACCTCTCCGAGAAGCTTCTGGAGCAATTCGATAAGCGGCTCGCGACGGATATTCAAATCGCGGCAGACGCGTTCACGGACATTCCGGGACATGACGTTCAATTGACCGGCATGGACGATCCGAATTACCCGATAATCAAATCGGAGCTCGAAAGGCTCCAAACGTTGCATAGTTGGGAGAACGTTTATATTTTATCCAATACCAAGGACGAGGAACGGATTCTGATTCTGTCGGGCGTGCCCGACGACTTCGGTACCCCTTTCCAGTTCCCGGATGAAACGAAGGAAGCGATCTCTTCCAATAAAACGATGTTCAGCGCCATTTATGACGATGAATACGGTACGCATAAATCGATCTTCATGCCGCTGACCGATCAATCCGGCATCGTATACGGCGTCTTGGGCATCGATCTCGATGCTTCCGTTGTACCGCAGACAGCCTCAAGCTCGAACTGGAGAACTGTTTTGATCTCCGTCATCGTCTTCGTTGTCGGCAGCGTGATCGCCGTCTTCATTAGCCGAATCATTACGAATCCGCTTCGCAAACTGATGATTGCAGCCGAGAAAGTCGCGGCCGGCGATATGAGAAGCCAGTTCTCGATCGACAGCAAGGATGAGATCGGCAAGCTGGGTGCCGCTTTCGGTATCATGATTACGAGCTTAAAAACATTGATCGAGCAGGTCATCTCCTCGTCCGCGCTTATCGGGGATACGAGCAAGCATCTGAAGCAATCCGTGAATGAATCGACGAATAGCGCGCAGCAGGTGGCCGAATCGACAAGCAGAATGACAGAAGGCATTACGGAGATCGTGCAGAGCGTATCCGAGAGCCATTCGAGCATTCATAACATTGATACCGACATCAAAGAAGTATCGGCAGGCATGAAGGAAATTCAAGAAATCGCAACCGAGGTCCATTCGCAATCGGAGCAGGGGCAAGAGCTTGTCGATCGTACTCTCCAACAAATGGAGACGATCAAGCAGGCGATGCAGCAGTCACAGCAAGCGGCAGCGGCGCTGGAGACTCGTTCCAACGAAATCGGAGAGATTATCGGCATAATAACCGAAATATCAACGCAGACGAATCTGCTTGCGCTTAACGCTTCAATCGAAGCGGCACGGGTCGGTGAACTCGGAAGAGGCTTCGCGGTCGTAGCCGAGGAAGTGAAGAAGCTGGCAACGCAGTCGGCTCAAGCGGCGTTGTCCGTTAACGAGCTCGTCTCGAGCACGCAATCGAACAGCCATCTGGTTAAGCAAAGCATTGAAGAAGGAACGAAAGCCGTCGAGCTTGGCCATTCTTGGATTAGCGGTACCCACCAAAACTTCAAGCATATATACTCGGGCGTTTCAGAATTTACCGTCCACACGAACCATATGTCCGGTTCGCTGGAGAAAGTAGAGCATTCCTTCATACGCATTACGGATGCTATGCAGCAAATTAACGGGGTCACGCAGGAGCAGGCGGCCGGCACGGAAGAGGTTGCTGCGTCCGCGCAACAGCAAAGCGCGTCCATGCAGGAAATATCGGCTGCTATCCAGCAGCTGTCGTCTCTTTCGGTTGACTTGAACGAATCGGTAAAGCCGTTTAAGCTGTAGTAGTATCGTTCGAGCACACTGAGCCCTTCCGCTTTCGAGCGGGAGGGCTTTTTATTGCGAAGAAACTTTCTGTTAATGAAACGAGGACTCGAAACAATGTCTGATGTGACCTTTTACCGCCATGAGGCGCTGCCTTTCTTGGAAGCTAAGCGATGTCTGAAGAGCGATCTAGCGTACCAAAAACATTTTCATGAGGAATATTCGATCGGGTTAATCGATAAAGGCGTGACGAACGCTTGGTGCGATGGAACCATGCACCGGATTGAGGATGGAAAGGCAATCAGCTTTCCGCCGATGATGCTGCATGCCTGCCAGCCGGAGTCGGGAATAGAGTGGAATTACAAAATGCTGTTCGTTAAGCAGGCTTGGTTAGAGCAGCTTGAGCTTGATCTGCGGGAGCGAGATCAGCTTCATATCCCGTTTCTATTGGCCGAGGACAAAAATAGAGTCTGTCGCTTTCGCATTAACCAAACGATGGAGGCTTTTATGGGAAACGGTTCTCCTCTTGAAATCGAGACGGCTTTGATTGAGTTGATACATGATCTCGTTAGTCAAAACGCTTCAGATTTGGTGCATGAAATACAGCAAGGCAAACAGGATCAGAAGTACGTCAAGCTCATACAGGACTATATGCATGAGCATTTTACGGAGAAGCTAACGATGGAGGAGCTCGAGAACGTAACGGGTATAAGCCGATTTTATCTCATTCGGTTGTTTAAACGATGGAATCATCTGCCACCGCATGCCTATCAGAATCTGCTGCGCATTAATTATGCCAAGGCCGAATTGATGAAGCGGCGACCGATTGCCGACATCGCAACAGATGCGGGATTCTATGACCAGAGCCATTTTGCGAGAACGTTCGGCAGGATTGTAGGAGCAACGCCATGCTCTTACGCATTGTCATCTTAATAACAAAGAGCAATTTTGTACAATACCTTCATCCCTCTACTCCGTACAATTGAAGGAACTTGAGTAGGGGAGAGATATTGTATGCACCATGAATCGAATTTGGAAAAACAATTTTCAGCGGCTCTAAAGTCAATCGCTCGCCGTAAAGACCTGAAAGCTTACGTAGAGCGGACACCAGAGCTCTATATGCTGCTTCAGCAGGCCGCTTCTCGGTATGTTACGGGTGAAACCAGGCAAGAGGGAGTTGCCGCTAGCCGCCGGCTGGCCGGGGAAGGATATAAGCTTTCCATCGAATATATCGGTGAGAATACGACGGATGCTGACGAGTGCGTAGCGGCTGCTGCGGAGATGAAGGCGCTCATTCAAGATTTAGGTCGGGCCGGACTTCCAGCTCGCGTATCCTTCGATCTGTCGCATATCGGGCTTTCGTTGGATAAGGAGCTTGCTTATTCCCATCTGATGGATATGTCAGCCTATGCCGGAACTGTAGAAACGGAGATTGAGTTATTCATCAGCATGGAAGAGTCCGGCAAGACGGAGGATATACTATCTGTCTACACAAGGGCTGCAGCAACTTATTCGAACATAGGCATTACGTTGCAGGCTCATTTGAATCGAACGCCGCAGGATTTGGAAGCTCTAGCTGATTCGCCACGTCGTGTACGAATCGTGAAGGGTGCCTATCAAGAACCGGAAGACCGCGCAATCCATCGGTCCCCTGCTCTTAATGAACGTTATTTGGAGCTTGTGGAAAGCGCCGTTCGCCAAGGCCATCACGTATCGATTGCTACTCATGATGAAGCGATTGTGGATGAAGTGCTGAAGTACGGGTGGCTGTCTCATGGCAATGCCGAATTCGAGATGTTGTACGGTATTCGTCGGGAGCTGGGAAGCAAGCTGAAGGCAGACGGGCACTCGGTTAGAATCTATCTCCCGTATGGCCATGAATGGTATTTGTATCTGTGCCACCGGATTGCGGAGTACCCGCCGAATCTGTACCGTGCGGTAATCGATATTGTGAGTAAACGCATTTGAATCGTGTTTGATATTGAAAAAAACCGGTCACTTCACAGAGTGGCTGTTTTTTTATGGGCCGAATGTTGCCGTACCATAGGCGATTGCTGTACGGCAAGGCGGGAAATGGTACGCCTTTAACCGCGATTGTACCTTTACGGAACAGGTGACTGTCGGTATCCTAATCAAGAAGTGGATTAGCGGCGGGTTGCGACTTTGTCTATGATAAGCAACTGCAGAAGGCAGTTGTTTTTTTATCTTAGCAGTATTGCGATTTAAGGTATAATTAGTTATGATAGCGCTCTCAATGTTGAACCGGAAGGAGGCTTTGCCTTGCCTAAATATTCCCGGGTGTTCAGACGGTTTCTTATTTCTTACATTATTATTCTGATCATTCCAAGCATTGCGGGTTATATGTCTTACAAGACCGCAATAACCGTGACGGAATCCGTCTCGATCGAGAACAGCGTGACGCAGCTCCAGAAGAGCAAGGAGCTTTTGGAACGACGTATGGCAGAGGTTGAAGGCTTCACCAGGCAGCTTGCGATCAACCAGGATTTGAACATTTTGATGAACGAGAACGGATCGGGCGATGCGTCCAATGTGTATGGGATTTGGAAAATGATGAGGAACGTCCTCACGTTCGGACAAACGAATGATTTTCTGAAGCATTATTATGTTTATTTGAGCAACTACAATGTGCTCTTGACGCCGGGTTCGGCTTATTTCCGGCCGGAGCATTATTATGAAAGCTATCATTACGAGGATATGCCCTTCGAGAAGTGGAAGAGCACGGTTCTGGACGGAACGCACCGGAGCGAGATGATGCCGTTAAGCCCGTTCATGGACAATAAGAACGAAACCTCGGTCGTGACCTATATGCAGTCTCTGCCGCTCGACAGCTTCGGGGGTTCTTCGCCTGCCGTCGTAGTCGTTATTATTGATCAGCAGAAAATTACCGATTTGCTGTCCGGCATAACGGACCGATACGGCGGATGGGTTCATATTTCCGACGCGGACGGACATACGGTTGGCTTGCAGGGTACGGACGAAGCCCATGTCGGCCTGCTATCGGCCGATAGCAGCTTCGACGGGGAGAAGTTGAGCCAATTTTACGAAGACGATCTCGTCATAACGATTCGCTCCGACTCGACCAACTGGGTCTACAGAGCCGGCATTCCAAGGCATGTGCTGATGGAGAGCGCGAACCAAATCAAATACATTACGTGGTCCGTAACCGGTATCGCGCTGTTCGTAGGCGTCGCTGCGGGTTTGCTTCTCTCGTACCGGAACAGCGCTCCGATTATTCGGATCGTCGGCGTTATGAAGGAGCAATTCGGGCAAGAAGGTCAATCGGAACGCAACGAATATGATTTTCTGCACGGCAATATTTCGCAGATGCTTACGAATAACAGACGGCTGGAGTCCGAGCTGCATCGGCAAGCGCCGCTCGTGCGAGACGCTTTCTTCAAACGTTTGCTTGCGGGCGAGTTCCAGACGAGGGATGAAATTATAGCGGCTGCCGTTCAGGCGAACGCCGGGTTGACCGGTGATACCGGGTATGTCGGTATTATGCAAGTGAACGGTTACTCGTTGATGGACAATGTCGAGGTTCTGAACGAGCTGAACGCTGCCCGGCTTATTTTGAAGCAGGCATTGATCGACACCGGAAGCTCGGTCCGCATGACGGATATCGGTTCAGACAAGATCGTGTTCCTATTTGCCTATATGGATAAACCGACGGCAGTAGAGATCGGCAAGGATGAAGTGACGATGACGCTGGAGCGCATATCGCGGCTTGCGTTCGAGGAGTACCGCATTTCGACGACCGTGGCGCTTGGCGGCATGTTCCAATCGGTGACGGAAGTGAGCCAGTCGTTCGAACAGGCGAAGCAGACGCTGGACGTGGCCGTTCACCAGAACAGGAAAGAGCTGAGCTGGTTCGAGGATACAAGGCAAGAGAGCTCCACCTACCATTACCCGCTCGAGCTGGAGCTTCGTTTGATCGGCACCGTTCGTGCTGGCGAGCAGGAGGAGGCGGCACGAATTTTGCATACGATCATTTCGCAGAATACGTTGCATAGGGAGCTTTCTTATGAGATGAAGCAGCAATTGGCCGGCGAGATGAAAGGAACGTTTCTGAAGCTTCTCGACCAGAAGGTGTTCATCGAATCGGAATCGTTCGAGGAATTGAAAAACCGAATTATCGCTATTCAGCCCGCAGAGCCGCTGGAAGCGATTCAAGTCGAGCTGGCTGCCGTGATGAAGGTGCTATGCGAAGTCGTTCGAAGCCGCAAGAACGATAGCCATACGCGCACGATCGAGCAGATTAAGGGTTATATAGCTTCGGCCTATACGGATTCCGCGCTGACGTTATATCGGGTGGCGGAGCAAGTGGAACGGCCCGAAAAATATATTTCGCAGCTGTTCAAAGAAGTTACGGGCGTCAATCTGTCGGACTATCTGGAAAACGTAAGGATGGAGCAAGCGGCCGAGCTGCTGCAAAACGAAGTATTGACTGTCGACGAGATTGCCTCCAGAGTAGGCTATAACAGCTCGCACTCTTTCCGCAGGGCGTTCAAGCGGGTAAGAGGCGTATCGCCGAGCGTATTCAGACAGTCCGCCCTGGACGGTTAAGGAGGGAGCAAGGTGCAGAAGTATATCATTCGGCTGGTCGCCGTATTGTTGATTTCCCTTATTCTAGGGGGCTGTACGGATATGAATAATAAGCGCGGTTCGGAGGACGGGAGCAGCAATACTGCCGATGCCGTTCCCATCCGCGTGTTCGCCCAGCAGGATGCATGGCTCGATCTCGCAACGAATGATTTCTCGAAGGAGCTGGAGCATCGGTTCAACGCGAAGTTTGAATGGATTGCCGTTCCTTATGAGGGAGCAAGGGAGAAGCGCCAAATATCACTTGCCAGCGGTGACTATGCCGACGCCTATATTTTGACATCGTATATTGACCAGTTCTCTCAGGCGGACGTGCTTAGGTACGGTCAACAAGGCGTCTTCTTGCCTTTGAACGAATTAATCGAGCAGTACGCGCCCCATATCAAAGCCGCTATGGAGCAAAATCCGACGCTTAGAGCCTACAGCACGGCGCCGGACGGGAACATCTACGGTTTAGTCGGGTACAGCGAATGCTACCATTGCTCCTATCCGAGCAAGCTGTGGCTGAATACGAAGTGGCTGGAGCAGTTAGGCCTCACCGTGCCGCAGACAACGGAGCAGTTCAGGCAGGTGCTGCGAGCGTTCAAGACGAAGGATCCGAACGGCAACGGCGTGGCGGACGAAATTCCGCTAAGCGGCTCGATCGAGGATTTCGGCGTTCGGGTCATCCCTTACTTAATGAACGGATTCATCTATGACGATGATCGCACGTATCTTCATTTGACGAACGGACGCGTTGATACAGTAGCCGACAAGCCGGAGTGGCGAGAAGGGCTCGCTTACATCAAATCGCTGTACGACGAAGGTCTTATCGATCCTGGCGCCTTCACCCAGAACGCCGAAGCATTCAAGCGGATAGGAGAGAACGACGGCGAGCAACTGCTTGGCGCGGCAGCGGCGATGCATCCGGCGATTTTCGTGGATGTAGGGCCGGACAATACGAGGGGGAGCGACTACAATCCGATTGCGCCATTACGAGGACCTTATGCGTCATTCGCAACGTACAGCCGAATCGGCGTGGCGCCGGGAGCGAAGTTCGTCATCACGAATAAGGCAAGCCGCGAAGCGCAGATTGCTTTGATTCAGATGGTTGACTACATGTACACGCCTGAAGGCCAGTCTTTTGCCGAGGTGGGGGTGGAAGATGTCGATTGGCGGCAGCCGGCCCTTGGTGAGCTGGCGCTGAATCCGGACCTGAAGCCGGTATTCGCAAGCATTCCGGATAAGGATGGGGAGAAACCGAACAACACCAATTGGAGCGGGATGGGACATTTTTATATGCCTAAGAGTTATCGCGAAAGCTGGGTGCAGGGCATGGATATATATGCCCCGGACGGCTACGAGCGAAGGCTGATGGAAGCGACGAAGCTGTATGACGGACATGAGCCGGACGAGGTATTGTCGGTCGAGTCGCTTTGGATTCATCCGGACGAAGCCGACGAGGTCAATTTTTTGCAGATCAACCTTAAAAACTACGTTGAAGAGTATGCGCTGCAATTCATTACCGGCAACCAGAAGCTGGACGAGGATTGGGAGAGCTACGTGATAGGACTTCACGATCTGAACGTGGACCGATATGTGGAAATTATGCAGAAAGCTTATGATTCGGCGTTGAAATAAGCGTTTGTGCGCGGCAGCAGAGCCGTCCCGCAAAGTC
>NZ_JBANSP010000018.1:0-138057 GCF_037167145.1 Paenibacillus sp. YIM B09110
GTGTGTAGCTGACGAATACTAATCGGTCGAGGGCTTATCCTAAAAGGCTTATATGGTCCATACAACCTGTAGGCAACAGCTAAAGTTCAGCAGCATTATCTTTCGTATCCAGTTTTCAGGGCGCAATGCCTTGTTATATTCCCTGATAGCTCAGTTGGTAGAGCACTCGACTGTTAATCGAGTTGTCACAGGTTCGAGTCCTGTTCGGGGAGCCATTGTAGAGAGGTGTCCGAGTGGTCGAAGGAGCACGATTGGAAATCGTGTAGGCTCTAACCGGGTCTCGAGGGTTCGAATCCCTTCCTCTCTGCCATATAAGGCCCGTTGGTCAAGTGGTTAAGACACCTCCCTTTCACGGAGGTAACAGGGGTTCGAGTCCCCTACGGGTCACCAACTTCTTTACAAAAAGATTTAAAAAAAAGTGCTTGACTTAAGACTTGAGCCTATGGTAAGATATAAAAGTCGCTCAAGACGATATGGAGGATTAGCTCAGCTGGGAGAGCATCTGCCTTACAAGCAGAGGGTCGGCGGTTCGATCCCGTCATCCTCCACCATTATAGCTTTTTAACGACGCGGGGTGGAGCAGCCCGGTAGCTCGTCGGGCTCATAACCCGAAGGCCGCAGGTTCAAATCCTGCCCCCGCAACCAATGTTTACCTTCGGAATGATCCGAGAATATGATGTGGAGCTGTGGTGTAGAGGCCTAACATGCCTGCCTGTCACGCAGGAGACCGCGGGTTCGAATCCCGTCAGCTCCGCCATTACAAACATCAGGCTCGGTAGCTCAGTCGGTAGAGCAGAGGACTGAAAATCCTCGTGTCGGCGGTTCGATTCCGTCCCGAGCCACCATGATGTACTAGCAATACCTGAAACAATTGGATATGCCGTTGTAGCTCAATTGGTAGAGCAACTGACTTGTAATCAGTAGGTTGGGGGTTCAAGTCCTCTCGACGGCACCACATGGAGGATTAGCGAAGTGGCCAAACGCGGGAGACTGTAAATCTCTTCCTCACGGTTCGGTGGTTCGAATCCATCATCCTCCACCAAGTTTACCTTAGGGGCATAGTTTAAAGGTAGAACAAAGGTCTCCAAAACCTTTGGTGTGGGTTCAATTCCTGCTGCCCCTGCCAATTGAATACCTTAACATGGCGGTCGTGGCGAAGTGGTTAACGCATCGGTTTGTGGATCCGACACTCGGGGGTTCAATTCCCCTCGATCGCCCCATTAATTTCAAAAATTAGGTTTTACACTTTGTTGGGGATTAGCCAAGCGGTAAGGCAACGGACTTTGACTCCGTCATTCTCAGGTTCGATCCCTGAATCCCCAGCCATTGTTTCGCGGAAGTGGCTCAGCGGTAGAGCATCGCCTTGCCAAGGCGAGGGTCGCGGGTTCGATTCCCGTCTTCCGCTCCAATCTTTATTTGGCGCCATAGCCAAGTGGTAAGGCAGAGCTCTGCAAAAGCTCTACCCCCAGTTCGAGTCTGGGTGGCGCCTCCACAATAGTTTCAAAAATGTGCGGCCTTAGCTCAGCTGGATAGAGCGTTTGACTACGAATCAAAAGGTCAGGAGTTCGAATCTCTTAGGCCGCGCCATCTTTACAAATGAATATGCCGGCGTGGCGGAATGGCAGACGCGCGCGACTCAAAATCGTGAGGGAAACCGTGGAGGTTCGAGTCCTCTCGCCGGCACCACTAACGAAACTACAAGCACTTAAGATCAATTGATCTTAAGTGCTTTTTTTATGTGTAAATTATGTATGGAGATTTTTTTGGATAATAGATATTAAGAAAACGCTTTAAATGATAGTATATTAGGTATTCCCAGTTCGGACAGGAGTGAGGATTCACGTGAAGTTCGGCAAATCGATTAAATCTCGTCTTATCATCGGGTTTATGGCGGTTATGCTTCCTGTAGTTACATTTATGCTTATTAATAACAGCTACTCGAGAGAAATCGTTAGAGAGAAGGTATCCGAAACGTATCGTAATACACTCGATATCTTCGTAGGCCAAACCGATAACAACTTATCTCAAATAAATGATTATTTATACAAAATGTCAGTGCTCGATTCGGATATAGGGCTGCTCATGTCTTTTCCTAGAGACAGCGACGGATATACGTTAACCAAGATTAGAATCGATTCAAAGCTCAATCGCGATGTTGGAGTATACAGCTTAATAGACGCGGTTTTCCTGTATCATCAGGACGATATTATTTTTGGAACAGACAGCGAGTACAATGATACTAGAAAAATAATTAAAACACATATGGACAATATCACAGTAAATAATGATATGGCGCTTAACGATCAGCATAGATGGGAGGTAAGAGAGGACGAACGATTAGAAGGGAAGTTTTTTCTAATCAATTTTATTAAAGTATCCGAGGGGCTGTATGTTGGAGCGATTATTAAAGTAAAAGATATTAACGATATGCTGACCATTCAGTGGAGTGACGGTGATATTGGCTTTAACGACATCTACTTTCATGAAGAGAATCATCTCACTCAATCGTTGACTGGCAGCCTCGCGCCTCTTGATCTGAAGGAGGAAATGACGGAGAAGCCGTATGAGTCGTTGACGGATCATAAAACCGGAGAGACGTATCTCGTCATGAATCGAATGAGCGATATGCTCGATATTGCGTATCGTGTCGTTATTCCGGAGGAAACGCTGCTTCGCAACCTTTTATTTTTCCGAAATATGACGTTATTTGCATCGATCGGATTTGTTGCAATCTTACTTATTTATTTATTTTTTATGCAGAATATGCTCTTCAAGCCGCTGCATGAGCTCATTCTAGGGATGAAGAAAATTTCACTTGGCATGCTTGATGTAAGACTGAAAAAAAACAAGACGATGGAGTTTGAGTTTCTAGGAAATACATTCAACATAATGGCTGAACAGATCAAAACGTTAAAAATTGACGTGTATGAGGAGCAGCTTCGTGTAAAACAGGGTGAATTAAAACAACTGCAAGCTCAAATCAGCCCCCATTTCTATATGAACAGCTTAAATATTATTTATAATCTTGCAGCATTGAACGATACAGAGTCTGTGAAAAATATGTCGCTTCACCTTGCGGACTATTTCCGGTTTATTATGAAAGCAAATCGGGATACGATCACGCTTAAGGAGGAGTTATCGCATATCGAAAATTATATAACGATTCAGAAAATGAGGTTTCCCGATAAGCTTCAATGTACGTTCGAGGGAGTGGATACGATACTTAATTATCCGATTGCAGCATTGACCGTACAGCCTTTTGTGGAAAACTCGATTATTCATGGCTTCAAAAATCGCAGGCAGCTGTTCCAAATTAAAGTTGCGGCTGAGGTAACAAAGGATAGTGGATTCACTCTGACGATTAGCGATAACGGGGGCGGCTTTAGCGATGAGGTTCTGACCAAGCTGACTCGCAGAGAGCCGTTGGAGCAGGTTGAAACAACCGGACTAGGCGTAACGAATGTTATTCATAGGCTGGAGCTGTTGTATGGAGAAAGAGCGTCGATTACATTCAGCAATCAGTCGGAAGGAACCGGTGCTGTCGTCATCATAAAATTTCCACGGTTAATGGAAGGGGAAAAATCAGTTGTATAATTTGTTGATCGTTGATGATGAGGAAATAGCAATAAGAGGGATTGAGAAGGGGATTGATTGGTCTGAGCTTCCCATTGCCAATATATACACGGCTTACGATGGGGAAGAGGCAAGAGCGATTCTTACCGAGCATACGATTCATATCGTCATATCCGATATCGATATGCCCAATCAAAGCGGTATCGAGCTATTAGAATGGGTAAATGAGCATTCTCCAGCAAGCATAACGATTTTTCTAACCGGACATGCTGATTTCAAATATGCGCAGCAGGCTGTTCAGTTGGATTGTTTTGAGTACTTATTGAAGCCAATTGATCACGGTGTACTCAAAACCTGCGTCAATGGAGCGATTGATAAGGTAAAAGAGTTAGAGCAGCTCACCAAAATTAAAAGCACGTACAGTCTCTTTTATGAGCAATGGAATAAACAGAGGCCTATTTTGATCGAACGATTTTGGCAGGATGTATTGCATTATCGTCACTCAGGAGCGCCTGAGCACCTCGATTCGGCGTTGCAAAACTATGCGCTGCCTCTACAGGCGGATAGTAGGATTAGAGTTGTGCTTATAAGCATAGAGCAGTGGAGAGAGGAATGGTCAGCTAGAGACGAGGAGATCATGACCTACGGCATTAGAAATGTTGCCGAGGAGTTAGTGCTCGCGACCCCCTCAGGCCATATTGTCCAGGATGGAAACGGCATCATGTATGCTATTTTGTATAAGGGACAGGACGGTCAGGAGGAGACCTCTTCTGCAATAGAAGAGAGATGCAGGTTATTCATTAACCAATGCAAGCTTGTTCTGCATTGCCATCTATCTTGTTATATAGGTGAAGTCGGAACTGTACAACAAATACGGTCAGCAGTTCGTACGCTGCTGGAGCTCGAGCGAAGCAATGTAAGCGATACTTGCGCTATTATTATGGAGCGAGAGACCAAACCAAAGCTTGAAGGGAATAATCTTCAATTGGTTCATTTCGACGATTGGGCATTGCTGCTTGATTCTGGAAAGCAGCAGCAGCTGTCGAAGCGTATCGATGAGTGCTTTGATCAGATGCTGGAGAGCAAAGTTGACTATACGTATATGGCCTCCTTCTATTTCGGCTTTATGAATATGCTGTTTCAATGGTTCAACAAAAAAGGTGTTCTGATGACGGATGTATTCACGAATCGTGAGTGGGAGGTTGGCGAGAATGTGCTTAAATCGCTGACCAGAATGCGAACGTGGGCACAGCAGCTTAGCGTGCAGCTGACCGATTATGCGAATCAGAACGGCAAGGATGTTTCACAGGCTGTAGAGAAAGTTCAACGTTATATGGAGGCGAATCTAGGCGAAGACTTTAGTCGAGAGCGAGCAGCGGAGAACGTTTATCTGAATCCTGCTTATTTATCGCGATTATTTCGGAGAGAAACGGGTTATTCCCTTACGGATTACCTAGTAAAGCTTAGAATTACGAAAGCGCGGATGGAGCTTGAGAAAACAAATAATCGCGTAAGCGATGTCGCGGTTGCCGTTGGCTACGCAAACTTCTCTCATTTCTCCAAGCTGTTCAAAAAAATGACGGGCTTAACTCCGCAGGAATACCGCAAAAAATACCAGGGTGTATAAAGAAAGTCACACGAACGTTAATACAGTCACAACGCCGACAGATGTCGGCGTTTTTTTTTATTACAATTAGGTACAAGAAAGTTAAACAGAGACGAATAAGGAGGAGGAGGAAGGCGATGGCGAGACAAACCTCGGAAGCGGTAACAACCGCCTACATCCCAAGATCAAAAGCTGGTATGAGGTTTCATTTGCAAACAATTCGTAAGTACTGGATGTTCTATATTATGATGTTGCCTGCAATCGTTTTGCTTGTTTTTAACAACTACATCCCTATGTTGGGTATCATTATTGCGTTTAAGAACATCAATTATGCGGATGGCATAATGGGAAGCGACTGGAGTGGCCTCAAAAACTTTGAATACCTGTTCAAAACATCAGATGCGTGGATTATTACGCGGAATACGCTCCTGTATAACTCAGGATTTATTATTCTTAACTTGGTCTTTCCACTGGCGTTTGCCATTATGCTCAATGAAATTAAGAACAGATTTCTGGCCAAGCTGCATCAAACGATTATGTTTCTTCCTTACTTTCTATCTATGGTCGTCATCAGCTATCTCGTATTCGGATTTTTGAGCGAGCAGCACGGTTTTCTTAATACTTCGCTGCTGCCTGCTCTCGGACTTGAGAAAGTAGAATGGTATTTCACGCAAAGCGTATGGCCTTATATTTTACCGCTTGTGAATACATGGAAAAGCATGGGGTATTTCATGGTTATCTATATGGCTGCCATTATCGGCATCGATGACGAGTACTATGAAGCTGCAACAATCGATGGCGCGTCCAAGTGGAAGCAAATAACGAGTATTACGATCCCGCTTATCACGCCAATCATTATAATTATGACGCTGCTCCAAATCGGAAAAATTTTCAATGCGGATTTCGGGCTGTTCTTCCAGGTTCCAAGAGAATCAGGCGTTCTATTCCCAGTAACGAATGTCATTGATACGTATGTATACCGTACATTCCTAACAGTCGGGGACATTGGATTATCATCCGCAGCAGGCTTGCTGCAGTCGGTTGTAGGATTTACTCTTGTCTTTTTATCCAACTGGGTAGTAAGACGAATCGACAAAGAGAACGCATTATTTTAAAATATAAGACTTTATTACTTTCACACTTATAAACTGACTTATATTTCATCCGCGAAACGTTAGCTTACGCCGCCAAGGACGGCGACAGCCGTTTACGCTTGAACGAGCAAACATACTTAACGTGAACTGAACCACGTAAATCCTTTGGAGGTGAACCTATGGAAGCAGCTGAAAAAATACCGAGTACATCCAATCCGAAAAATCAATTGTCGGGACCGGCTTCTCTAGGAATTAATATTTTCTTCATTATTTATTCTCTTCTTTGCATCATACCTCTCTTCTTGATCATCATGATATCGATATCAGATGAATCGACGGTCATCGCAGAAGGCTATAAATTCATACCTTCTAAGTTCGATTTGGGGGCCTATGAGTTTCTGTTTAAGGATGCAAGGCAAATCATTCGTTCCTATGGAGTTTCTATTCTAGTAACGATTGCTGGAACGGCGTTAAGTTTAATTATGATGGCTCTGTACGCCTATCCGATTTCGAGAACGGATTTTCCGCATGCTAAGTTCTTTACCTTCTTCGTATTTTTAACGATGCTTTTCACGGGCGGACTTGTGCCATGGTATTTGGTCTACGCGCGTCTTCTCGATCTAAAAGATACGATGATGGCGCTCATTATGCCGCTGCTCGTAGCCGCTTTCTTCGTTCTTATCATCCGAACCTTCTTCCAGACGACTATACCTGGCGCTGTTCTGGAGTCGGCTAAGATTGACGGTGCGGGCGAGATGACAATCTTCTATAAGATCGTAATCCCGTTATCACTTCCGGTATTGGCGACAGTCGCTCTTTTCCAAACGCTTACGTATTGGAATGATTGGTTTCTAAGTCTAGTCTTCATTACGAAGGACGGCAATATTACCGTTCAATACTTAATGTACAAGACGATGCTTAACATCCAATTCCTTGCTAATAACAGTACGGCAGCGGCAGCTATTACGGCGGCTGGAGGATCGTTCAGGTTTCCAAGTGAAACGGTTCGTATGGCTATGGTTGTCATCGGGATTGGTCCTATCGTATTCGCGTATCCTTTCTTCCAAAAGTATTTCGTAAAAGGACTGACTGTAGGTGCGGTTAAAGGCTGATTAGAAGTTGCCTAATTAGGGCTGTAGCCAGCAATGCTGGTTTAGCATATAAAACTAAATTTTTTAGGGAGGTCCACCCGCTATGAAGCAAGGTAAACAAAAAAGTTCTATGCTTCTCCTAATGATGTTGGCCATTGTACTGATTGTATCCGCTTGTTCTGGCAACAATGCAAAAAACAACAACGAGCCGGCAAAAGTGGATGAAGCTACGAAAGCACCAGCGGCATCGGAAGAAACTGCAGCACCCGAATCCGAATTGAAGCCTTATCAAATTTCACTTGTATATCCTGGTACTCCGCAGGCTGACGAGAAAAAAGTGGAAGAGGCTCTTAATAAGCTTCTAACAGAAAAAATCAATGCAACAATTGATCTTAGACCAATCGATTGGGGCGCTTGGGATGATAAAGTCAATCTCATGATCGCTTCGCAAGAAGAAGTCGATATTTATTTTACGGCTCAATGGAACGGCCATGCCAAAAACGTTGGGAAAGGCGCTTTCTTAGAGCTTAATGATCTTCTCGATCAATATGGCAAAGGAATTACAGAATCGTTAGACCCAGCATTCTTGTCGGGTGCGAAAATCAACGGTAAAAACTTCGGCGTTCCAACTAACAAAGAGCTGGCAGCCGCAGGCGGTATCGTATACCGCAAAGACGTAACGGATGAGCTTGGCATTGATATGACAAACGTAAAAACGCCGCAGGATCTTGATGCTGTGTATGCGATTGTGAAAGAGAAAAGACCTGATCTAACGCCGCTTTATACAACGGCAGGGGTATTTAACTCACACTTCTTCGCAAACTATGATTTCTTGGGCGATTCAACGATTCCGGGTGCAATCTTGAAGGATGCAGACGCTACAACAGTAACTGCAATGGAACAGCTGGACCGTTACAAAGAATACCTGAACCTTACACGAGATTTCTTCAAGAAAGGTTATATCAATGCGGATGCCGCTACTACACAAGTATCTTCAGGCGATGCTTGGAAAGCAGGCACTGTATTCTCTACAGTTGAACCAATGAAACCAGGTAAAGACGCTGAGATTGCAAGCGCATCTAATTTGACGGGCAAACTGGCGCAAATTACGATGACTGAAAAAACGATTGCAACATCTGAAACTGCGGGTTCGATGTTAGGTATTTCTAACACATCCAAAGATCCGGCTCGTGCGATGATGTTAATCAACCTTCTTCACACGGACAAAGAGATCAACAATATTCTAAACTTCGGTATTGAAGGCGAACACTTCACTCGCAACGGCGAAATAATGACAGCTACTGAAAAAACGCCTAACTATAACCCAGGCGCGGCTTGGATGTTCGGCAGCCAATTCCTCAACTATGTATGGGATACTGAGGATCCAGACAAATGGGCAAAATTCAAAGAGTTTAACGAAGGCGGCAAAGTATCCCCAGCACTTGGCTTCGTATTTGATAGTGAGCCAGTGAAGTCTGAGGTCGGCGCGCTAGCGAACGTGATTAAGCAGTACCAAAGAGCACTTGAAACAGGCTCGGTTGATGTTGATAAAATACTTCCTGAGTATGAAGCAAAGCTTAAGGAAGCAGGCGTTGACAAAGTAATCGCTGAGAAACAGAAGCAATTCGACGCATTCCTTGCAACTAAATAATCGTCGCTTAGGTCAAGAAAGCCGCGCCTTTTCTAAAGGGTGCGGTTTTTTTGTGCTTGCATTTTCTTATGCATTCCATACAATTAAACTAACAAATACAAATCGTCATCTGTTTAGGGGGATTATTCGACTATGACCCGAAGGATTAGCCATAAATTTCGAGCGCCGATGATTGTTTTTGTTATTATGATTTTGTTAAGCGGATGCACTAGGGGCTTGGATAATAGTGAAACAGGCAATAAGTTAAGGAAAGGAATCAATAATGAAGGCAATTCTGAAAGCGCTTCAAATGAACCGAATGCAAAAGAAGATCGCTCAAATTCGCAATTAGAGCCTTACACGTTAAGGTTCGTCTATCCAAGTTCGCCCCAGCCGGATGAAAAGAAAGTAGAAGAAGCGCTGAATATTTATTTAAAGGATAAAATAAACGCGCAGATTGATCTTGTTCCGATTGATTGGGGATCTTGGGATGACAACATTAATTTGATGGTTGCTTCCCGCGAGAAGGTTGATATTATATTCACCGCGCAGTGGAGCAAGTATGCGTTAAACGCTTCGAAAGGCGCTTTTCTAGACATTGCGGAGCTCTTAGATCAATATGGTCAAGGCATATTGGCGACACTCGACACGATATTTTTGGAAGGATCCAAAATAGACGGGAAAAACTATGCTGTTCCGACGAATAAGGAGTTAGCTGCGCAAGGCGGCATTTTATACCGTGTTGATATTGCGAATGAACTTGGCATAGACATGTCAAAGGTGAAAACATTAGCAGACTTGGATTCCGTGTATCAAACGATACTTGAGAAGAAGCCTGGTATGGTCCCGTTGTACATGAAGATGGGTGAAACGTTTAATTCGCATTACATCGGAAGTTACGATGCTCTTGGCGACACCTCTATTCCAGGCATTATATTGAAGGATGGCGACAGTACGAAGGTTTTACCGAATTATGAGCTTGAAAGATATGTAGAAACATTACGAATTACGCGCGATTATTTCAAGAAAGGGTACATTAACAGCGACGCGGCAACCAATCAGATCATGAATACCGATGCATTAAAATCCGGAGAGGTGTTCTCGACAACCGCTTCTCTTAAACCGGGAAAGGATGCCGAGGTAGCCTACCAAATCGGATTAAGCGGGAAACTTGCCCAATTGGAGCTGAATACCAAAACGATCGCAACGGCGGAAACGGCAGGCGCTATGCTGGCTATATCTTCAACCTCGCCCGACCCGGCGCGAGCGATGATGTTTATTAATTTGCTTCATACCGATGCATACGTAAATAATCTAATCAACTTTGGAATTGAAGGTGAGCACTACCTCAAGGTTGGTGAAAATATAATTAAGTCGACCGAGAAAACGAATCAATATAGTCCGGGTTCAAGCTGGATGATCGGCAATCAATATTTAAACTATTTATGGGATACTGAGGATCCAAATAAATGGGTCAATTTCCGAGAATTTAATCAGAATGCAAAGCTGTCGCCTGGACTTGGATTCATATTTGACGGTGAAGTTGTGAGAGCCGAAGTGGCGGCCGTCGTTAATGTGGATCGTCAATATCAAACGGCTCTGGAAACGGGCTCAGTTGATATTGATAAGGTTCTGCCCGAGTATATAGAGAAGCTGAAAACCGCGGGCATCGAGAAAATTATTGCGGAAAAGCAGGCTCAATTCGATACGTTTCTTGCGAATAAATAAACGGAGGTGCTGACCCTTGCCGTAATAGCTTGGTCAGCATTTTTCTGTTAAGAGAGCATTTAAAGATAGTTTGCCCCATGGGACGGGGAGTTTACTCGACTAAGGTCTAGTGCAGAAACCGCCGAAAGTCCGTTTTAACCGATTGAAAAAAAACCTAAACTAAGTACATAGGCAAGAGCAATACAAATGCAGCACAGAATTAATGAAACAAACCAAAAAAAATCGTAGAAAGAGGTGAACTAAGCTATGAACGGAAAAAGCGCATTAGGCGTCCTGCTAGTGGCAGTCGGCGGGATTGCAATACTTAAGTTTATCGGCATCAACTTCGGAGCGATACTCGGTCTCCTGCTTCCATTCATTCTAATCGGCTTCGGTATTCTAGGCTGGGTGAACGGGAAGAAAATTATCGGCGGTGTACTTGCTGCAATCGGTGGACTTATGCTACTAGGCAAACTGGGCGGCATCCTGATGCTCCTCCTTGCGGTTGGTGCGATCGTATGGGGCGTATCGATGGTTAAGAAAAGCAGACACGGCTATTAATAGATAGCGATGATTTATAGATAGGAGGGTGCAATAGATGAGCATTATGAAGCGTGTACGCGACATAACAGTCGCTACCTTGAATGAAAGATTAGAGAAATCGGAAGACCCGGTTCGATTGATTGATCAGTTCCTATGGTCGACGCGGGAAGACATTATTCAAGCAGAGAAGCTTTACCAGCAATACGCTGGTCATAGCAACCACCTAAAGGCACAGTGGCTGCAAGCCGAGCAACAGAAGGAGCGGCGCGAACAGCAAGCTCTGACTGCACTGAAAGCTGGAGAGGAACAGCTTGCACGAATTGCGTTGCATGAGAAAGCGAGCTGCGAGGAGCGCTCGAATCAGTATCGTGAGCTGTTCGAGCAAAGCAGACAAAATACAATCGATCTTGAAGAGCAGCTTCGCCAAATGCGAAGCGAGTATCAGACGGTATACGACAAGCGTGAATATTACGCTGCACGGATGGAGTCGCTAAGACTTCAGCAGCGGATGAACAGCCGGTACGCCGGCGCTTATGGCGAGCAAGGCGTTCAGCCTGGCGCGGTGTTCAGAAGGCTCGAGGATCGCATCAGCGATATGGAGCAGGAAGCAAAGAGCTTGCGCGATGTTCGCAGAATGGGACAGGAGTTCCTATCCGAAGCGGGCAGCACGGTTCAGTCCGTTATAGAAAGGGAGCTTCAGCAATTAAAACGGAAGCTTGAGAAGGAAGGTTGGACGTCTTGAAAAAACTGTACCGATCGAGACAGGAGAAAATGCTCTTCGGCCTATGCGGCGGATTAGCAAGAATGCTCAATGTCGATGCTACACTGTTGCGGATTCTGCTAGTTGTTGTGACGATCTTGTCAGGCGGCGCACCGATTCTGATCTACTTGATCGCAGTGCTCGTCGTACCGAAAGAGCCGCCGATCTACTCGGATTACGGCCCGCATGGTTTCAATAACGGTTATGGCGGCGGATTCAACCAAGGCAACTATAATCAAGGCGGATTCAATAATAACTTCGGCGGAAATGGCAACTCTCCATTCGGCACGCCCCCAAGCTACGGTGGTCCATACAAAAACCCGCCGCAACAGCCGGGAGCATGGAACGGACCGCAACCTAGTGTTGCACCTGCGGCTAACTCGCAGTTCGATAGCATGATGGATGATTTGGAGAAAAAAGCGCTCCGTCGCGAAATTGAGGAACTGAAAGCCAAACTAGCTAAATACGAGAAGGGAGAATAACAAAATGGGAATTTTCAAACGCATGAAAGATATGACGAAGGCAACAGTAAACGAGGCGCTTGATAAAATAGAAGATCCGGTTATTATGCTTAACCAATACCTGCGTGATATGGAATCCGAGATTCATCAAGCAGAAGTAACAGTTGCGAAGCAAATGGCGAATGAGCGCCGCATGAAGCAGCGTCTCGAAGAGACGATCCGCAACGTAGGCGACCGCGAATCGAAAGCAGAGGCAGCGCTTCGCGCAGGTCAAGAGGAGCTTGCCCGCAAGCTGCTTGAAGAGAAGCTGTACTTCGACCAAAAGGTTGGCGAATACACAGAGCTTCATGCACAAGCTAAGACGCAAGCGGACGGCTTGATGCAACAGCTTCATACAATGAAGGATGAGTTCTACCAGCTTCGCAACAAGCGCAATGAGCTTGCATCCCGTGCTCAAGTAGCGAAAGCTCAGAAGCAAATGGCTCAGCTTGCTTCCAACCATACGATTGACAGCGGCACAGCATCACGCGGCTTCTACCGGATGGAAGAGAAGATTTTGCAACTGGAAGCGGAAGCTGACGTGCTTCGTACGCCATATGGCGCTAGCGGCCAGACGCTTACTGTAACTGCAGCTGATCTCGAGAAGAAGCATAAGGTTGACGAGCAGCTTGAAGCACTGAAAGCTAAGCTCGGCGCTACTAGCGCACCAAGCCTGACGAAGGAAGCAACAGAAGAATAGGATTCATCTTCGAGTAAGAAGAAGCGGACCGTATCATAACGGTCTGCTCTTCTTGCTTGTATGCATGAAAGGATATACTGTTACATAGAGGATGTGAGCTGAATGGAGCGAGAGAAGCCAAGCAACAGTAACGATACCCATCATACAGCCCGCAAGCGGAAAATAACGGAGACTATACTGTGGCTTCTCATCATAGTCAGCTTGGTTGTTATTATGCTGCAAGGGATTGGTTATGTAGAGCTGTTCACCCTTCATGGCAAGTGGGCAATTATCGGTCTTATAGTGATCGGAGTGGCGCTGGCGGCGGCGGCGATTAACGGGTATTTGCAAAATTCGAAGCTGAAGGAAGCGATCAAGAGGCTGACTGAGCAGCAAATGAAGCGCCGGTTCAATGTGACGCTCGATAATGAAGAACAAGCGACGCGCGAGATGAGCGAGCAGGCTCAGCCCGATCCGGCGTGGACGGCGAAGGTCAAGTTCTCCGCCGTTATCGAGGAGCGGCAGCGGCTGGCCCGCGAGCTTCACGATGCGGTAAGCCAGCAGCTGTTCGCAATCTCGATGACGGCGACAGCTGTGAGCCGTACGATCGAGCGCGATTGGAGTCGCGCCAAGCGTCAGGTACAGCTGATCGAGGAGATGGCAGCGGTTGCCCAGTCCGAGATGAGAGCTTTGCTGCTGCATCTGCGGCCCGTCCATCTGGACGGCAAAAACCTAGGACAAGCGCTGTCTGCGCTTGTAGATGAATTGCTGCAGAAAGTGCCAATCGCGATTACGCTCGAGGTCGATGAGTCGATTGTGCTGAATCCGCAAGCGGAGGATCACTTATTCCGCATTGCGCAGGAGGCGCTCTCGAATACGCTTCGCCATTCGAAGGCGGAACGTATGGATATTAGACTGCTGCGCAGTGACGGCGGCGTGCAGATGAGCATCAGCGACAGCGGCATAGGCTTCGATCTGGAAGCGAAGAAGCAGACTTCCTACGGGCTGCTCACGATGGAGGAGCGGGTGAATGAGCTTGGCGGTTCGCTTAAGATGACTTCGAGAACCGGCGAAGGGACTCATATCCTCATCTGGGTGCCAGCTTAAGCGGTGGAGTCTGATTGAATATGTGAAATTAACGGTTGCAGGCAGAGGCAAGGCATGTATATATTTTAGAGAGATAAAGGCGGTGTAAGTATGGAGGCAGTTGAGCAATTGAGCCAGCCGATCAAGGTGCTTCTTGTGGATGATCATGAGATGGTGCGCATCGGACTTGCGGCTGTGCTTGATACAGAGGATGGCATTGAGGTAGTTGGTGAAGCGAGCAACGGAATGGATGGCATTCGGCTAGCGCAGGCTTATCGGCCTGACGTCGTGCTGATGGATCTTGTCATGGACGGCATGGACGGCGTGGAGACGACAGCCAAGCTTCTTGAGCTGTATCCGGATTGCAAGGTTATCGTGCTTACGAGTTATTTGGACGACAGCAAGCTATATCCGGTTATTGAAGCAGGCGCATTCAGCTACCTGCTGAAGACATCGCGCGCGAACGAGATCGCCGATGCGATTCGCGCTGCGGCACGGGGCCAGTCCGTATTGGAGTCGCAGGTTGCGGCGAAGATGATGAATCGATTCCGCCAGCCGAAGCAGCAGGAGCAAGCGCCGCTGTACGAGGAACTGACGGAACGGGAGATGGATGTTCTTAAGCGTGTGGCGCAAGGAATGTCCAATCAAGAGATTGCTGACGAGCTGTTCATTGGCGTGAAGACCGTCAAGTTCCATATTACGAACATCTTCAATAAGCTCGAAGTAGAGGATCGAACGCAAGCAGCTATCTACGCGCATAAGCAAGGAATTGCTGATTAATTTATTATGTAGCAGGAAATTTATATTTTTGCAGAATGAATTGAAATAAAAGTTCGTTATGATTGATGTCGAAGAGCGGTGCGTGAAGGCGATTGCCGTCAATTGACGCGGCTGCTTCCGGCCATGCCGCAATGCCGATAATCGAAGTCAGCTCTAGAAGAGGAAGATCTTCCAGCGTTCGCAGGAGCACTAGCTTCGGATAGGAGGCAAGCTTGAACCCTTCGATCAAGATGACACCGGCTTCGGGCATTTGCGCGATGAGCTGCTCTAACGGCTCAGAGTGTGATTTGAGTATGGCCGTTCCTTCAGGGGACGTGATGGCGGTTATATCCGCTCCAGCTTGCTGATGCTTCCATGTATCTGTACCTGGCGTATCCATTTGAAAATGATGGGCATCATGCTTGATGGTGCCGACAACATAACCTGCTTGCTTGAACAATTCCGTTAACCGGCAAACCATCGTGGTTTTGCCGGTATTTTTGTATCCGACGATTTGGATGATAAGTTGCCTTGGATGAATGTTGTTCATTACAGCCTCCTGTGTAGGTTTCTGTGAGATGCATACAGTGTCAGTGTATCATACAACTGGTGCGAATGGCGGGGGCTTTAGGGGCGTGCTGCTTGCTGAACTAAACTAATAATAGCGATTCATTAGTGTGCCAACCACTGGCAAGGGCCAATACGATTGCGCAGAGCTGTAATAGGCTGCATATGGCAATGAAGGGTGAGGCGATAAACGAATCAACTCTGATACAGGTTGTTCCGAGGAGGAGGCCAGCGCTGAACTAAGATTCTTTAACAAGCGGGTATCGTTCAGCCGCTGAGGACTGAACTCATCGAATTGACGCAGTGCCTGCTCGATAGGAAACCAAGTCTCGGGTCTTAAATATTCGGCATTACTGGCATAGCTTGTACGAAGCGCATTCATATGCGCAGCAAGCTGCTCGAGCTCTTTATCACGCGAAGCGGGATTAGCAGAAGCATGCCGCCGCTCGCGTTCCACGCTTGCGATCAAACGATCGACTAAGGCGAGCGCTTGCTTCGCGAGCTGCTGCCATTCCGCGGCGCTGCCAGCCGCTCTTCGAAGCTCGCGGCTCCAATCCTCATTCGATGATTGCGGCGGAAGCTGGGGCTCGCCTTCCCGATATGGGTATGCGGCGTAACGGCTAGTTGGAGCAATCCTCGTATACGCAGATGACCTCTCAATACCTCTGATTGAACGCATGCTCTCGTTGATTCTCATGATCTATTCACTCCCTCTCTTCTATATTTGTTGTCAGTATACAAGATCGAATATGCAAATACTGGCGGAATTTGTAAGGAGGTAAATGTTGCTTCCATGTCAAATAAGTTGGGCAAGCTTATATAAAGAAAAGCCGTCCATGCTGGACGGTTGCTCATTAGGCTTTAGGTTTTAGATGAGTAAGAACAGGAAGGCGATAAGGGCAAGATCAATGGCGAACGCAGCTCCCCATGGGTTATATCTTTGGGGTTCATAATGAGACGGATCGTACGGATAAGCTTGTGTTTGGACGGATTGCTGTGTAACAGATTCTTGCTTCAAGCCCTTCTTGCCCTTCTTCTTCGCGGTCTGTGCCGGCGCCTTCGATACAATAGCTTCGTTGCCGTCAAGCCCGGCTGTTTCCCCGTTAAGTGAGAGCTTGCCGCCATTGCAGGAGCTAAGTATGCCTACATGGCGAGTTCCATCTTGCATAATGACGCATACGGGCATCCCGCAGAACTGCTGCACAACATCTTCGCGTAAAGGATAAATCGGTTCCATTAGCCGATGATACCTCCCAAAGTACAAGAATTAATAAGCATTATATTCACCTACGGGCGAAAGCGCATGGTTGATTACCTAGATTAGGCCGAAAAGTGAAAGCAACGATTCCGATTGTGGAAGCTATCAAGCGATAATGGAGGTTAGTGAACATGCTAGCAGCGTATGAAAGCTATCAGCCAGCCAGCAACAACAATAGGAAGCCCAGCCTGACGAATGTGAAACATGCGAATAAGCGAAAGGGAGGCAAGCGGGTTGCAATCTTGGTACTTCTCATTTGTTCGTTGTGGGCAATCTGGCAAGCGCAGCATCAGACGAGAGTGGCTCCTGCCCGGCAGATGCTGCTGGACGATCTCGGCTCGCTATGGGATATAAGCGATGCTGACATTATTGGGGGATCGGGAGGAGCGGCGTGGACGATAAGGTGGAATCTGACGGCTCGGGACGGTACGATGGCTTCGCTTGAACATGTGTTGTTCACGGATGCCGCAGGCAATCCGTCGGGTACAACGGCAGACCAGAACGGGAGGTCGGTTATGGGCGTGCTGCCGAAATACGGAGGTAAAGTGACTCTGTCTTTAATTGCTTCAACCGTTGAAAAAGAGCAGATCATGCTGCTCTATGAGACGCAGCAGGCGAGCGAATCTGGGGGCATGCAATTAACGAAGCATGAGCTAATACGGGCAGCGGATGCCGTATCTTCAGAGGTAGAGGTATTCACGGACGAGTATGAAAGCAGCATGAATGTGAAAGGCTTCACGGGAAACAGCGACGCGCTTGACCGAATTTCTCGTCTTGCCGCAGCTAAGCAGGTTGATTCCTATGTCGATGTCGATGGTGGAACGGTTAGTGATACTTTTTTCACAGCCAAATTGAAAAATGAGGTTATTGTCGATAACGGACATCGGGCGAACCTCCAGATCGCGCTTCATCGCAGCACGGAAGAGCAAAATCTGGAGTTAGTTGTTGGCGTGCCTGTTATTACCGGCGACTACAGTATAGGCAACGAATGAAACGGCGCAGGAGCGCGGATTGATCAGAACAATTTACGCTTCTTATTAGTAATTTTTATGAGCTGTCGAATAGCGGATTGATGTCACATATGATAAACTACTTTAGATGCTGTATAAAAATTCATAGGAAAGAATGGGACCAATGACATACAATAATGCTGTTGAATCTGTCTCCTCAGAAGGGGCCGTATACTATCTGTTCGGAGCAACCGGTGACCTGGCACGGCGCAAGCTGTTCCCGGCGCTATTCAGTTTATATAAAGAAGGCAAGCTGTCCGAGAACTTTGCAGTGGTAGGTCTTGCGCGCCGCCCTCGAACGAACGAGCAATTCCGTGAAGATCTATATGAATCGATCGTTGAATTCTGCCGTTACAAAGCAGACGATGCGGAGCTGTGGAGCAAGTTCGCCGAGCATTTCGTATACATGTCGCTGGACATTAACGATGTGGAAGGCTTCCGCGAGCTAAGCCGTTTGTCGGAAGGGCTGGATGCGAAATTCAACATTCCAGGCAACCGTTTATTCTACTTGGCGCTGGCGCCGTCGTTGTTCGGTCCGGTTTCGTTCAATCTCCGCGATGGAGGTCTGCTGGAATCGAAGGGCTGGCATCGCGTTGTGATCGAGAAGCCTTTCGGCTACGATCAGCCTTCGGCGCAGAAGCTGAACGAGCAAATCAGCCAAGTGTTCAAAGAAGAAGAGATTTATCGTATCGATCACTATCTCGGCAAAGAGATGGTTCAAAATATTCAAGTGATTCGCTTTGCGAACGCATTTTTCGAGCCGTTGTGGAACAATAATCATATTGCCAACGTACAAATTACGTTGTCCGAAACGGTTGGCGTCGAGGAGCGCGGCGGCTACTACGATAAATCCGGCGCATTACGCGATATGGGTCAGAACCATATGCTCCAAATGCTGACGATGATCGCGATGGAGCCGCCTAGCCGCTTGCATGGCGAAGATATTCGCGACGAGAAAGTGAAAGTGCTTCGCTCGCTGCGTGAATACGCATCAAGCGATGATGTGCGCGCGAACGTGGTTCGCGGCCAATACAGTGCGGGCTCGATGAAAGGCAAGGAGTTGCCAGGTTACCGCGAGGAAGATTCGGTTGGCGAGGAATCGACGACGGAAACGTATTTCGCGGCGAAAGTATTCGTCGACAACTTCCGCTGGGCCGGCGTTCCGTTCTATATTAGAACGGGCAAACGTCTCCCGGTGAAAACAACAGAAGTCGTTATCGAGTTCAAGTCGATGCCGCAGAACGTACTGTTCGCGCAGCGTCATGATCTAGCGCCGAACCTGCTCGTTATTCGCGTTAACCCGCTTGAGGGCATATATATTAAAGTAAATGCGAAGACGCCGGGCGAGAACAATTCCGTTCAGCCTGTTGCTATGGAATTCTGCCAAAGCTGCCAAATCGGCATCAATACGCCAGAGGCTTACGAGCGTTTAATTCACGATGCGGTTCGCGGTGATTCTACTTACTTCACACGTTGGGATGAAGTATCCCAAGCTTGGACGTTCGTCGATAAGATCGCGCAAGCATGGCGCGAGGAGAAGGGCGATCTGAAACACTACCCGGCAGGCTCGTGGGGACCGGAAGCGGCAAATCAGTTGCTCGCAGAGGATGGTTTCCGTTGGTGGCCGGTTAACGGCCAAGAGGAAGATAATGTGATTTGGGTGTCGAACAGCGGCAAGTAAACCGTTTTACTGCTGCCGTAGCGACACATAATGAAGGGAAGGCAAGCATGAGTAAAACGTTAAGCGATGAAATACAACAAGAAGTGGACAAACGGCGCACATTCGCAATCATTTCCCACCCTGACGCCGGTAAAACAACTTTGACCGAAAAGCTCCTCTTATTCGGGGGAGCCATCCGGGAAGCGGGCAGCGTTAAGGCGCGGAAAGCAAGCCGCCATGCAACGTCCGACTGGATGGAAATCGAGAAGCAGCGCGGTATCTCCGTAACATCCAGCGTGATGCAGTTCGATTACCTTGGACATCGAATTAACATTCTCGATACTCCTGGTCACCAAGATTTCAGTGAAGATACGTATCGTACGCTTACGGCAGCCGACAGCGCGGTCATGTTGATCGACGTCGCCAAAGGCGTCGAGGCGCAGACGATCAAGCTGTTCCAAGTATGCCGCAAGCGCGGTATTCCGATCTTTACCTTTATTAACAAGCTGGACCGCGAAGGCCAAAGTCCGTTCGAACTCATGGAGGAGCTGGAGCGGGTGCTTGGTATCCGATCTGTGCCAATGAACTGGCCGATCGGTATGGGGCGTGAGCTATGCGGCGTCTATGACCGAACAAAAACGCAGGTCGAGCTGTTCCAAGGCAATGATCATTCAACAATCGAGGTCAAGAAGGTCGGCGATTACAATGATCCGATCATTCGCGAGATGGCTGGCGACTACCTGACCGATCAGCTTATTCAAGATTTAGAGCTGCTTGACGTCGCTGGTGATCCGTTCGACTACGAGAAAGTGCAGCGTGGCGAGCTGACGCCTGTCTTCTTCGGAAGTGCTGTTAACAACTTCGGCGTGCAGACGTTCCTTGAGAACTTCCTGCAGCTAGCTCCGAAGCCGACGTCGCGTAACAGTACGACGGGCATCGTCGAGCCAACGAATGAGAAGTTCAGTGGTTATGTGTTCAAGATTCAAGCGAATATGAACCCTGCTCACCGCGACCGGATCGCGTTTCTGCGTATTTGCTCGGGGCGCTTCGAGCGCGGCATGAGCGTTCGCCATGTGCGCAACGGCAAAGACATTAAGCTGTCGCAGCCACAGCAATTCCTCGCGCAAGATCGCGATATTGTTAATACTGCGTATCCAGGCGATATTATCGGTTTGTTCGATCCGGGTATCTTCCGAATCGGCGACTCGCTGTCGCAAGGCTCGGAGATTGAGTTCGATGAGCTGCCGACGTTCTCGCCGGAGATTTTCTCCAAGGTAACGGTGAAGAACGCGCTGAAGCATAAGCAATATCAGAAGGGGATCGATCAGCTGACGGAGGAAGGCACGATTCAAGTGTTCCACTCGACGGGCGGCTTCGACGAGACGATTCTGGGCGTAGTTGGACATTTGCAATTCGAGGTATTCGAGCATCGGATGCGCGCAGAGTATGGCGTAGACATTCAATTGCACCGGATGTCATTCCAATTCGCGCGTTGGATTATCGACGACAAGATTGATCCGTCCAAGTTCCGCATTAACACGACGCTCGTGAAGGACAAGAAAGGGAACTACGTTGTCCTCTTCGAGAACGAGTACGCGATGCGCACGGCGATGGACAAAAACCCGACTTCGAAGTTTTTGGAGACAGCTCCTTAAACGATCTATAAATACATCAAAAGCATCCCATGAAGGGATGCTTTTTTTTATTCAAATTGCGGTAGGTGGAATTTCGTGTTAGTTTTATGTTAGAAATAATGACGCAAATGGGACAAGTTGTGCCAAAATCCATGAAATCTGAACCGAATCATTGAATCGGAGACTATATTGTGACCTCAACATGACGTTATCATAACGTTGTGAAGGGGGTGAAACCAAATGGCGTTTCGAGAAATCATACGTAATCGCGTCTTGTATTCGTTGGCAGTTCCGGGTTTGCTGGTGCTAGTTATTTTCTTTTATTTACCGATGTTCGGACACGTAATCGCGTTCAAAAACTACAATTACTTTGACGGGATTTGGGGCAGCCCATGGACAGGACTCGATAATTTTAAGTTTTTTTTCGGGGGAAGCGACTGGCTGCGCGTGACGTTCAACACTCTTTTCCTAAATGCGCTGTTCATTACGTTCGGGCTTGTTATTTCTGTCATGCTCGCTATTTTTCTTAACGAGATCAGGCAGGCTGTATTCAAGCGAATCACGCAATCGATGGCGTTTCTTCCATTCTTCGTATCGTGGATGGTCGTAAGCATGATGCTGTTCTCCCTGCTCAATACTTCGGACGGATTAATCAACCGATCCTTGAAGGAGCTTGGCTTGGATGCGGTGTCCTGGTACAACATGCCGCACTATTGGCCGGCGATCTTAACGGTAATAAGCGTATGGAAGACGGCAGGTTATCAGGCTGTTATTTATTTGGCAGCTATTACAGGCATTTCGCCGGACTATTACGAAAGCGCGCAAATGGACGGGGCTACGAGACTGCAGCGTATAAGGTATATTACACTGCCGCTGCTAAGGCCGACGATCATCGTGCTTACGCTGCTTGCGATCGGCCGTATCTTTTATGGGGATTTCGGCATGATCTTCGGACTCGTCGGAGACAACGGCGTTCTGTACGAGACGACGGACGTCATCGACACGTATGCGTACCGCGCTTTGCGCCAGTTAGGCAACTTCGGAATGTCATCGTCGATCGGACTGTACCAGTCCGTGCTCGGGCTGGTGACGATATGCGTATTCAATTGGATCGTGCGGAAGATAGATAAGGATTCGAGTATCTTCTAGAAGGAAGGAGGGCTATACGTCATGTTAAGCTCCATTAAACACATAGGTGCCTCCGACAAACTAGTCATAGCTATCGTATATTTGACGGTTACGTCGTTTGCGTTGTTTTCATTTATTCCATTTTGGCTCGTTATCGTAAACTCATTCGCCTCGGAAAGCGTGCTTGGGCTGCACGGCTTCAGCATGCTCCCGAGCAAATGGTCTCTCGACGCTTATCGTTATTTACTTACAGGCAATCAAATTTATTATAGTTACGGTGTTACGCTCTTCGTTACGGTGGTCGGGACCGTGCTTGCCGTGCTCATTACGGCGATGTTCGCCTACGTGCTGGCACATCCAAAAGTAAAGTACAAAAACCATCTCGCTTTTTTTACGTATTTTACGATTTTGTTCGGTACGGGTCTTGTCGGCTTCTATATCGTTATTTCGGTATGGCTGGGGCTCAAGGACAGCATATGGTCCATGATTCTGCCGTCGCTCATCAACCCGTTCTATACGTTCATTCTGGTTTCGTTCTTCCGCACTCTGCCGTTTGAAATCTATGAATCGGCCGTTATAGACGGAGCGGGCGATTACCGGATCTTCTTCCGGATCATGTGGCCGATATCAATACCGGCGATCGCAACGATCAGCTTGTTTTATGCGATCTTTTACTGGAATGATTGGTGGCTGGCGCTGCTGTTCGTCGACGATTATAAGCTTCAACCGCTTCAACTCATGATTCGGCAGCTCATTTCCAACTTAAACATTTTGTCCTACATTCAGGGAAGTCCCGGCTCGTACGGAGGCGGATTGCCGAATCAAGGCGTGCGGCTGGCGACGGTTTGCTTGACGATCGGTCCGATCGTATTCCTGTATCCTTATATTCAGAAGTACTTCGTAAAGGGTTTGACGATAGGTTCGGTGAAAGGTTAATACATTGTCGGGAGATCCCCGTGGAGGTTATCGATATGAAAAAATGGCTTAAACTTAGCGCGATGCTGCTAATTACCGCATTGCTCGCAGCGGCATGCTCGGGCAATACCGGGGAGAAGTCCGATAACGGAGAAAACGGACAGAAGGTTTCCTCAGAGCCCGTGACGCTTAAGATCGTCATGCCCGGCGACCGGCCTGCCGATATGGATAAGGTAATCGCGGAAATCGAGAATAGAATAAAAGGTACGCTCAATGTAAAGCTGGATGTGATCTTTTCCTCCTGGTCGGATATCCATCAAAAAACGCAAATTATGCTCACGAGCGGCGAACAGGTCGACTTGATGTTCGAGGCGCCATGGATGCATCTCGACAGCATGGCGTCAGCGGGTTATTATGAACCGCTCGAGGATTTGCTTAACGAATACGGCAAAAACATATTAGCGGCACGCCCGCAGCAAATGTGGGACGCCAACAAAATTAACGGCCAAGTGCTTGCGATTCCGCTAGGCAATTCCTTCTATAAGCCGACGACCTATTACATTCGGAAAGATTTGAGGGAAAAGCTAGGTCTGCAGCCGATGCAATCGTACGATGACATTGTCACCTTCGCTAGAAAAGTTAAGGAGCAGTTCCCGGACATCATTCCGATGACCCCGCAGACGCAAATTCCGATGTCTGAAGTGCATTTCCGCTTAGCACAAGGGACAGACGTTATGATGACGCCAATGCTGACTGATTTTATTTTGTACCGGGCACCGAATTCACCTGATATCCGAAATATGTTGGACGACCCGAGCCCAGTCATTTGGAGTGCAATCGAGAACGCCCGCAAGTTGTACCAGGACAAAATTATTAACCCCGACGTCATGGCGATCAAGGATCCGGACAACTGGGTGACGACTCATCCTACGGCGGTTTATTTAGCGACGGATTTCGGCTTGAAGGCGGATCTGGCGAAGAAGCTGCTGGCTAACTTGCCGGGCTCGGAGCTTGAATCGTATACGCTGTTCGATCCGACGGTGGGAAAAAATTCGTCGACGTTCAAGCAGTGGAATTTCATGACCGTTCCGAAATCGAGCAAGCACAAAAAAGAAGCGATCCAATTTCTCGACTGGGCAAACGCTTCTCAAGAAAATTATGATCTTCTCGCCTATGGAATCGAGGGTGTAAACTGGGAAGATGCAGGGGATCAGCAATACAAGATGCTGACGCCGGATAAGTATCCATGGTTCCCTTACGACTGGATATGGAATCCGAAATTCGACCGTCTTGATTCCAACCAAGAGCCGGCGGCTATCGAACTTAACCGTTTCATTATGAATGCGGATAACTTCACGGTTGATGTGCTGACGGGCTTTAACTTCGATACGAGCGCCGTCCAGAACGAGCTGTCCCAATTTTACGCGCTGGAAAACCAGTATTTGCTTCCGATCTACAATGGCGCGGTCGATCTCGACACGTACTGGAAGGAATTCGCGGAAAAAGCCGGACCGGCGCTCAAAAAAATTCAAGAAGAAGGACAAAAGCAAATTGACGCTTTCTTGAAAAAATAACGTCTAGACGAACAGAAGGAGAAGGGAGCAAGCGATGCGTAAATATATCCAAGCGGAGGCTTATCTGCACGTCTTTCTTATTTTGGTTATTTTGTTTAGCGCGGCCGTCATCCCCTTCTCCTTCTACCTGTCGAACCAATATTCCGATTACGCTTCGCAGGAGCTCGAACGCAATGACCGCTATAAGCTGGAGCAGACGAAAGAAAATCTGTTGTTCACCTTCGACCGGCTCAAGCGGGTTACGCTGAGTCTGTACGAAGAACCGGAAATTCGGACGTGGATTGAGTTGCGGGAAGAGGATCCGTTCGCGCTCAACGCCATGGTGCAACTGCTGAAGAAAAGGCTTGTCAACGAGCCTTATATCGAATCTGTCATTTTGTATAATACGAATCTAGGGCGAGCATTCGACTATCAGACCGGCATGCTGCCGGCTAACGAGATCATGCAGGAAGCGATGGAAAGGCTCGTTCAAGGCGATTCGCCGAACTATTTCCGCATAACGAAGCTGCTGTTCCAAGGCCGGGAAGGGCTCGCCATCTCGCTGCCGTTCGGGCTGGAGAAAAATAGTCCGAGGAGCTTCTTGGTCATAAGGCTGAATGACGATGCTATACAGAAGTCCATGCTCCAGCTGAATAAGGATAGCGGCGTATTCATTCACGTTGCGGACGGAAACGGCGATTCCATCATCGGGCAGTCGGACGAGGCGCTGCACGAACAATTGCGCGAGCAGGGGAAACTGCAGCATAAAGAGACGTTCAGAACGAGCGTCCAAGGCAGCAAGTGGATCGTATCCTACGATCTGGCGGGCATCGAAGACTGGACGATCTATTATTCGGCGAGGATGGACGATTGGTTCCGCAATGTGGAATCGTTCAAACATAAGATTTTGTATTCGTTCTTAGGGCTGCTGCTATTGTTAATTGCGATTTTGTTCTGGAACGCGCGAAAATATCATCGTCCCGTCAGCTTGCTGGCAAGGCAAGTATCCAGCATGTTCGAAATGGCCGCGGAGGGCGGCTGGAGAAGAAGGCTGCTGCCAAAAGCTGAAGTTCATCAGATTCAACAAGGGTTCGGCATACTCTCGGAGAAGATCGAGCAGTTGAATCAATCCGTTCAAGACGGGCGGCTAAGGCTGAAGGAAGATGACCTGCGCGAGTGGGTGAACGAGGGCAAGCTGGAGGATGCAGCGCGCAAACGGCTGCAGGAAGTAAGTACGATCTTAGACTATCCGTACATCGTTCTGGCTGTATGCAGAATTGATTCGTATATGGCGTTATCGGAGAAACATGATTTCTCCTCCCGCAAAACGCTTAAGAGCATGATTGTTAATATTGCAAGCGAAAGCGTTGCCGCGCATAAGGCATGGAAGGTTGAAAGCGTCGATTTCGGCGGCAATCATCTCGTCTTTCTCGTTGGCGTTCACGCAGAAGATGAAATGAAAGACCTTCGCTTCTATTTCGAGGAAATTAACGACCGCGTGCTGAAATGGCTCAAGCTTAATCTAACCGTTGGTTTAAGCGATTTGCATCAGCCGGATTGCAACTTGAAGCTTGTTTACGACAAAGCGTTCCAGCTTGCAACGCTTAGCTTCATCGATGGGAATAGCCGGATATACCAGGAAACGGATTACGAGCATGAGGCGACAAGTTTGATGCCGTTAACGGATGAAGCGATACCGCCGGGGCTTATCGACTCCATTCGTCTCGGACAGACCGATAAGGCGATGCGGCTGCTGGACGAAGCGGGAAGCAGGCTGCGCCAAATGTCTTACGACGAATGCAAGCTGCAGCTGACGTTCCTCATCTATCATTTGTACAAAGCTTTCGGGAAAGTCATGAATTCATCAGGCATGAACGGCATCCGATCGGAGCTGGACCGATTCAACACGCTTGATGAAGCGATGGAGAAGCTGAAGGGCGAGACGGAGGCCATTATAGCCAGCTTATACGAGCGGCGGACAGGGGAGAGGCGCGACGAGCGCGTGGAGGAAATGCTTCATTACTTGAAGGTGAACATTCACAATCCGATGTTAACGATCGATGAAATGGCCAATCATGTATCGCTGTCGGTCAATTACGCCCGCACTCTCTTCAAAGAACGAACAGGAATTACGGTAGCAGGCTACATTCTGAACGAACGCATACAGCTCGTCAAATATTTGCTCGTGCAGACGGACAAGACGATCGCCGAGATCGCTGCCGAGTCCGGGTTCCAGTCGAGAAGCACGTTTTTTACGGTATTCAAAAAGGAAGTAGGCGTTACTCCGAGTGATTATAGGTCGAATTTGAGGGGAGCTATAATGAATGGCTGAATCATTGAAAGTAATCGTCATATTCGCGCATCCTGACGAAGGCGAGAAGTATGCCGGGGGCACGTCGGCGCTTCTCGCAAGGCGCGGACATGCGGTGAAGTTTCTGTCGCTGACGAATGGGGACGGAGGACATTTCGAAATGTCGGGTGGGGAGCTTGTGCAACGCCGGGCAGAAGAGGCGAAGAGGGCGCAAGCGGCCTTAGGTATTGCTGAATACGAGATTCTAGACAACCATGACGGGTCATTGCTGCCGACGCTAGAGCTGCGCAACGCCATCATTAAGCAGATTCGGGAGTGGGAGGCGGATGTCGTTATTACGTTCCATCCGGAAGGGGGCGCCCATGCGGACAATCGCTATGCAGGCAAAGCGGTAAGCGATGCCTCTGCTTTCGTCGCATTGGTTCAGAATGTCGTGCCGGATACAAGAACCTTAGATAAGCCGCCGCTATATTTGCTTATGCCGGACTATTCCATGAAGAAGAGATATCGCGCGGATGTCGTTGTCGGAATCGACGGCGTGCTCGAGAGCAAGCTGCTTGGCTGCGGTGCGCATGAATCGCAATTTTTCGAATATCAGCCGTGGACGAAAGGAAGGCTGGACGAGGTGCCCGAGGCCTGGGAAAGCAGGCGGCAGTGGCTGCTGAGAGACATAGCTGATTTTCTTCACGTTTCGGAAGAGATGGCGTCTTCCCTTGTGGAAATGTACGGGGAGCAGAGGGCAAGCCGTATCCGGTATGCGGAACCGTTCGAGATCGCCTCATACAATTCGGGAGGAACGGAAGAGAGGGTTCGCTTGTTTATTGAAAAGCTGGCGGAGGAGGCGGGCGCGTGAAAGACGTTATTCGAGTTATCGTCATTGCTGCTCATCCGGATGAACCGGAAATTTACGCCGGAGGCACGACGGCTTTGTTGGCCGAGAGGGGCCATCAGGTGAAATTTCTCTCATTGACTAATGGGGATGCGGGACACTTCGAGATGTCAGGCGAAGCGCTTGCTAAGCGCAGAGCGGCCGAGGCGGTGGAAGCCGCGAGGCACTTAGGCGTGGCGGAGTATGAGATCCTGGACAATCACGACGGATCGCTTCTTCCGACTTTGGAGCTGAGGGAAGCCGTCATTCGGCGCATTCGTTCCTGGAAGGCGGACATCGTCATTGCTTTTCATCCGGAAGGAGGGACGCATACCGACAATCGATATGCGGGCCGGGTCGTAGCTGACGCTTCCGCATTCGTAGCCAAAGTGCCGAATATCGTTCCCGATACGCCTTGCTTGGATGAGCCGCCGCTGTTTCTGCTGATGCCGGATTACTCCATGCGCTCATCGTACAAAGCGGATATCGTCGTCGATATCGGCTCAACGCTTGAGAAGAAGCTGTTGGCTTGTCATGCACATGCCACGCAATTCTATGAGTTCGCGCCGTTCGAGCAGAGGATGACGAAGTCGGTGCCGCAGGATTGGGAAGGAAAAAGGCAGTTTATATTGGAAGGCTGGTCGACGTTCTTCCGGGTATCGAATGAAATGCAATCGGCGCTTAAGAGGGATTACGGAGTGGACGATGCGGAGAACGTTCGTTTCGCAGAGCCGTTCGAATTCGCGGACTATAACGCGGGAGAGCTTTCGGAGCGGCAATTGGAGCTCGCTTCAAGGCTGCGCGGCTAATAGGCATAAGAGACCGCTGGGGCGATTAACCCGGCGGTTATTTTTATGTCTATTAAGACGACGGATAAAATTAAGCCAATAAGTTTATTGACGCTAAACCGTTTTCATGCCATAATGTACGCGTGTACATTAATAAAAATTTACAGCAAAAAGATGAGTTTACGGGAGGCTAGCGATCATTAGCAGGAAAGAAGTAGCGAAGCTGGCCGGCGTCTCGGAGGCGACCGTATCTCGTGTCCTTAACAATGTTGGACCTATGAAAGAGGAGACTCGCGAAAGGGTGCTGCGAGCCGCGGCGGAGATCGGTTATGTGCCGAATGCGCTAGCCCAGCAGTTCGCAAGAAGGAAGAGCGGCAACATCGGCGTCATCCTGCCTTTCGTGCCGAAGGTGCATCTGTTTTCCACCTACTATTTCTCGGAAATATTAAGCGGAATCGGCGAGACGGCTAAGCGCTGCGGTTACGATCTACTGCTTATATTCAGAGAATACGGCGGGGAGAGAGACTATGCAAAGCTGTTCCGTACGCAGAAGATTGACGCATGCATCGTGCTTGGCTCGGAGAACGTGCCGGAGGAGCGGGCTGCGCTCGCGGAATTGAAGCGTGAGGGATATCCGTTCTGCTTGGTTAATCAGCGATATGACGAGGAATCCTATGCAACAGTCGATTCTGATCATATTGCCGGAAGCATAGCTGCGGTGAATCACCTGATAGAGCGCGGACGAAGCAAGATCGCATTCCTGAACGGGCCGGAGCAATACTCGAATAGTACGGATAGGCAGCAAGGCTATACGCATGCGCTCCAAGAAGCAGGTATGCCGGTAACCGCGAATCATATATTCGTAGGCAACTATAGTCGCAAGAGCGGTTATGAGCTGGCTGAGCGCATCGGCAAGGCGATTGGAGAAGGTGCAATTGATGCCGTATTCGCAGCCAATGACCGGATGGCGATCGGCTTGATGCAAGGGCTGCGCGAGCAAGGGTATGAGACAGGCCGTCATTATTCGCTTGTCGGCTATGACGATTCGGACAGTTCTAGAATTATAAGTCCGATGCTGACGACGGTAGCAGTCCCTTTTTACGAGATGGGAAGAAGGGCTGCCGCAAGATTGCTGGATGCGGAATATAAGGCAGTCGGCGCGGATGGCGAGCTTGAGTTGCTGCCCGTACGCCTGATTGCAAGGGAAACAACCTAATTCATGAGAGGCGGTATGAAAATGGAAAAAATTCGTGTAGGTATGGTTGGCTACAAGTTCATGGGAAAGGCGCACAGCAATGCGTATCGCGCGCTTCCGATGTTCTTTCCGAAGTCGGCGGTGAAGCCGGTTATGGCGGCGATTTGCGGACGCGATCCGGAAGGCGTCGAGCAAGCCCGCGAGCAGTTCGGCTGGGAAAGCGTAGAGACGGATTGGAGACAACTCGTTAAGCGCGACGATATCGACCTCATCGATATTAATGCGCCAAGCGACGCGCACAAAGAGATCGCGCTGGCGGCTGCCGCCGAAGGCAAGCACTTGTTCTGCGAGAAGCCGCTTGCGCTGACGCTTGAAGACTCACGCGAGATGCTCGAAGCAGCGGAGAAAGCCGGCGTTAAGCATATGGTTGGCTTCAACTACCGGTTCTCGCCTGCTGTACAGCTTGCGAAGAAGCTGATTGAGGAAGGCCGTATCGGCAAAATATTCCACTTCCGTGCAATGTTCCTGCAGGACTGGATTATCGATCCGAACTTCCCGCTCGTATGGCGTTTGCAGAAGGAGATTGCCGGTTCGGGCTCGCACGGCGACCTTGGCGCGCATTTGATCGACATGGCTCGTTTCCTCGTCGGCGAGTTCAACGAAGTAATCGGCATGAGCGAGACGTTCATCAAGGAGCGCCCATTGGCGTCGGCTATGACCGGACTTAGCGCCAAAGGCAGCGCGGAAGGTCCTCGCGGCGAAGTAACGGTTGACGATGCAACGTTGTTCATGACGCGCTTCGAAAGCGGTGCGCTCGGAAGCTTCGAAGCAACGCGCTTCGCAGCTGGACATCGTTGTACGAACGGCTTCGAGATCAACGGCAGCAAAGGCAGCATTAAGTTCGACTTCGAGCGCATGAACGAGCTTCAAGTGTACTTCGCGGACGATGCAGAGGACGTACAAGGCTTCCGCCGCGTACTGGCAACCGATCCTGCGCATGCCTACATGGACGCTTGGTGGCCGGCAGGACATACGATCGGCTTCGAGCATACGTTCACGCACGAGGTGCTTGAATTTATGCAGGCGCTTGCCGAAGATCGTCAGCCTGTACCGAACTTCAATGACGGAGTGAAATGCCAAGAGGTGCTAGAGGCGGTTGATCTGTCGATTGCGCAGCGTCGCTGGGTATCGATTAGCGAATTGAAATAGGGTTGTATATCGAAAGCGTAAGAAGTAGACAAGAAAGCAGCTAAAGAGGGCTAGAGAGAGCGAGGAGTTAGCATGAAGAAGGCATTGATCGTATGGGGCGGATGGGACGGCCATCAGCCGAAGGAAGTCGCTGGTATTTTCCAAGAGGTGCTTGAGAAGGAAGGCTTCGAGGTTGAAGTATCCGATAAGCTTGAAGCGTTCGAGGATGGAGAGAAGTTGAAGGCGCTTGATCTGATCGTACCGGTATGGACGATGGGGCGTATCGATCAGAAGCTCGTGGATAACGTATCGGCTGCCGTTCAGAGCGGCGTCGGTCTTGCAGGCTGCCACGGCGGCATGTGCGACTCGTTCCGCGAAAATGTAGACTGGCAGTTCATGACAGGCGGGCAATGGGTCGCTCATCCGGGTAATGACGGCGTGGAATACGTTGTGAACATGCGCAATTCGACGAGCGCTTTAACGGAAGACATGGAAGACTTCACGGTGAAGTCCGAGCAATATTATTTGCATGTCGATCCGGCCGTAGAAGTGCTGGCTACGACACGTTTCCCGATTACGCCTGGGCCGCACTCGCTTAACAAAGCGGTTGACATGCCTGTCGTATGGACGAAGCGTTGGGGCGTAGGACGCGTGTATTACAATGCGCTTGGTCACCAAGCGAATATCGTTGAGATCGATTCCGTTAAGGAATTAATGCGCCGCGGCTTCCTCTGGTGCGCGGAAGGCAAGGCAAAGGCCGTAGCTGCCGGCGTAGAAGGCGGAGCGTACACAGGTATGCAGGACAATCAATTGTAGGACAACAGTAAGAAGCTATTCATTATTCATAATCATGATATGGGACGAGGGAAGAAGGAACATGGAGAAGATTAAAGTAGGCATAATCGGTACGGGCAACATTAGCGGCATTTATTTGCAAAACGGAAGCAAATTCGATTCTATGCAAGTAGTGGCATGCGCCGATCTGGATGTGGAGCGCGCAAAGGCTAAGGCTGAAGAGCACGGCATTAAAGGTTATTCCGTCGACGAGCTTCTTGCCGATCCGGATATTCAAATGGTCATTAACTTGACGATTCCGCAAGCTCACGCTTCCGTTAACTTAAGAGCGCTCGAAGCAGGCAAGCATGTGTATGTAGAGAAACCTTTCGCCGTTACGCGCGAGGAGGGCTTGGAAGTGATCGAGCTTGCCCGCAAGAAAGGTCTATACGCAGGTAGCGCGCCGGATACCTTCCTTGGCGGCGGCATCCAAACGAGCATTAAGCTAATCGAGGACGGCTGGATCGGCACGCCGATCGGCGCTACGGCATTCATGGTAGGCGGCGGCCACGAATCTTGGCATCCGGCTCCTGAGTTCTATTACCAGCACGGCGGCGGTCCGATGTTCGATATGGGGCCTTACTACCTGACTGCGCTTGTCGCGATGCTTGGACCAATTAACCGCGTAACAGGCTCGGCGCGAATTTCTTTCCCTGAACGTACGATTACGAGCCAGCCGAAATACGGGCAGAAGGTGCAAGTTGAAGTGCCGACGCATATCGCAGGCGTAATGGACTTCGCTTCCGGCGCTATCGGCACACTGCTTACGAGCTTCGACGTGAAAGGCGGTTCGCGTCTTCCATGTATCGAAGTATACGGCAGCGAAGGCACGATGCAAGTTCCGGATCCGAACGGCTTCGGCGGCCCGATCTATATTAATCGCCCTGGACAAAAAGAGTGGAAGGAAATCCCTCTTGCCCATGGCTACTCCGAGAACGCCCGCGGCGTCGGCGCAGCCGATATGGCGAAAGCGATTCTTACCGGCCGCAAACCGCGCGTTAGCGGCGAGCTGGCTTACCACGTACTGGAAGCGATGCATGGCTTCCATGACGCATCCGAACAAGGCGTGCACTACAAGATGAAGAGCAGCTGCGAGCGTCCGGCTCCGTTGCCGCTTGGTCTTCAACCGTTCTGCTTGGATTAGTCTTTCATGACAATAAGGGCCGCTCCCGATCGGGAGCGGCCCTCTTGCATTGAAAACTTATTATTTGATCCAAGCTGCAACCTTATCCGGATTTTGCTCCACCCATTGCTTGGCGGCATCCTCCGGCGACTTGCCTTCTTGGATTTGGATCATGACATCGGCCATTTCATCCGGTGTCCAATTAAAGGCGTCAAGGAATGCGTAAGCCTCAGGCTGATCATCCTTCAGTCCTTTGCGGGCAACGGTATGAATCTGCTCGTCGCCGCCGTAGACGTTTTTCGGATCTTCCAAATATTTCAGATCCATCTTGGCGAACTTCCAGTGCGGCGTCCAGCCGGTAACGACGATCGGCTTTTGATCGGCGTACGCTTTCTCAAGCTGCTGCGTCATTGCTGCCGAGGAGCTCTCGAGCAGCGTCCATTTATCGCGCAAGCCGTATTCGTCGAACGCTTTCTCCGTCGACATCATTAGTCCTGCGCCCGGCTCGATGCCGATAATCGTATAGTCGAGACTTGCGCCTACCTCATCCGTCAAATCCTCTATGCTGTTTATGTCCATATATTGCGGTACGACGAGTCCGATCTTCGTTCCATCTAGATTTACGCCTAGGTCGTCGTACTTGCCTTCATACTTAGCGGCATACGATTCATGCGTCGTCGGCAGCCAAGCCGCCGCGCTGGCGTCCGCGCTTCCGTCGGAGATGCCTGCCCACATCGGGCCTGCGTCGACCTGCATCAGCTCAACTTTATAATCGAGCTTCTGCTCCAATACTTCCTTGAGCACATAAGTGCTGGCGATTTCGGAGTCCCATGCGACATAGGCAAGCGTTATTTTTTTGCCCGAATTGCCACCGTTATTAGACGTTGAACATCCTGCTACGACTGCCATTGCGAGTACGACTGCTGCGATTATTGTTAATTTATTCAGTTTCAAAAAACCACTCCTTCGTTTAATAATAGTTACCGATTATCCGTTTGTTTTCGTGCGGCGGATGACCTGCTGCGTCAGACGGTCAAGAATGATGGCCAAGATGACGATGGCTAGGCCGGCTTCGAATCCGACGCCGGTATTGCCTTGCGTTACGGCACGGTACACATATGCCCCGACGCCTTGAGCGCCAATCATCGAGGCGATAACGACCATCGATAGCGACAGCATGATCGTCTGGTTGATGCCGGCCATAATCGTTGGCATCGCGATAGGAAGCTGAAGCTTGAACAGCTTCTGAGACGGCGTCGAGCCGAAAGCGTCGGCCGCCTCGACGAGTTCCGCCGGCACTTGGCGTATGCCAAGGTTAGTTAGACGAATCGTTGGCGGTATCGCGAATATGATCGATGAGATGACGCCAGGAACGACGCCAAGCGAGAAGAACGTGACGGCAGGCAATAAATAAACGAACGCCGGCATCGTCTGCATGAAGTCAAGCAGCGGTGTCACGACTTTCTGTACGCTATTGTTGCGTGCGCATAGGATGCCGATCGGTACACCGATAATGACGGAAATGACGGCGGCCGTTAATACGAGCGCCAGAGTCTGCATCGTCTGGCTCCATAAACCGAGGTTGTCGATCACAAGCAGACCGATAGCAGTAAAGATTGCCATTCTCCATCTGCCGATAAACCATGCCAATAAGGTGAAAATAATGATTAACAGGAGCGGATGGACGCTATTCAGCACGGTATCCAGTCCGCCGACGGTTCCGCCGACAACCGTGCGAATGATGCCAAACACCGGATCCAGATTCGTTTCGAGCCAAGCTTCAAGCGATTCGATCCACTCGGCTAACGGGATCTTTGGAATGTTCATACTCATGCCGAATCACCTGCCTCGAACACGGTATTCCCTGCTAACGCGGCTAACACAGCGCCCTTCAATACGACGCCTAAGAGACGGTTGCTGTCGTCGACGACGGCCACGGGCAGCTTGGAACTGCTCATGCCTTCGAACAGCTCGTTAATAAGAGCGTCAGGAGCTGCGGTTGGAGCTTCCTGAAGCAATACTTCTTGAAGGGTTAGTCCTTCCTTGAGCGCTCTGGAAGCATCCTCGGCTGTAATAACGCCGAGCAGCTTCATCGACTTGTCGACGGCATACAGACTGGAAACGCCGCGATCTCTCATGAATTGAAGCGCAACGCGCGGACCTCTCTCAATCGTTATCGTCTCGGCCTTCTCCATTACGCGGGAAGCGGTCAGTACCTTGGATAAGTCGACATCCTCGACGAACCGTTCCACGTATTTATTAGCCGGCTGCATCAGAATTTCGTCTGGAGAGCCGATCTGAACGATGCTGCCATCCTTCATTAACGCGATTTGATCGCCGATTCGCAGCGCCTCGTTCAAATCATGCGTGATGAATACGATCGTTTTTTTCATTTTCGACTGGAGCTCGAGCAGCTCGTCCTGCATATCCTTTCGTATTAGCGGATCAAGCGCACTGAACGCTTCATCCATAAGAAGGACGTCGGGATCGTTCGCGAGCCCTCTAGCCAGCCCGACGCGTTGCTGCATGCCGCCGCTAAGCTGCTCGGGATAGCTGTTCGCCCAACCGGAAAGACCGACTAGCTCCAAGGACTGCATCGCCATCTCCCGCCGTTTCTTCTTATCAATGCCTTGCACCTCTAAGCCGTATTCGATATTCTGAATGACGGTGCGATGCGGGAACAGCGCGAACTTCTGGAATACCATTCCGACGTTCTTACGGCGGAATTGACGCAATTGCTCAGCATTCATCTTTAGTACATCTGTTCCATTGAATAAGATTTGTCCCGATGTCGGCTCAATCAACCGATTGATCAGACGGACGAGCGTCGACTTGCCGCTCCCGGACAAGCCCATAATAACGAATATTTGACCGGCCTCGATGGCAAATTCGGCCTGGTTAACACCGACGGTAAGTTTTGTTTCCGCGTGGATTTTTTCTTTAGACCATCCTTTATCCAGCAGCGGAATCGCTTTTTTCGGATCGGCTCCGAAAATTTTGGTCAGCCTCTTGGCTTCTATAATGGCCATTTAATGTCCCCCTTGTGCAATATTTGTCTCCTACAAGTGTAGGTGGTTATTCCTGTAAAGGTCAAAACGCGTGAGCCTTCGTAATGTACGTACAGTTTTAACTTTACAAACTTTTCGTACGGAATGCTCTGTATAACTCCCTTTTTCGATCCAAACGTTATCTTTACATATAGACAAGCATTTGATTACAATACTTCTTGTAGGATTTAACGGGGATAACGATCCCTCCTGGAGGAACAAAATGAATGAACTTGCAGCGTTAACGGACGAACAGATAGACAAGCTACAGCGTACGCGCAGACGTGTTATCGAATCGATCGGCAAAAATATGGACTTATACGGCGTTACATTATCCATTGGGCACTTATACGGTAATATGTATTTCAATCAAGAGCCGGTCACCCTCGACGAAATGAGCCATACGATGGGCATGAGCAAGACGTCAATGAGTACAGGCATGCGAACGTTGCTTGATCTGAAAATGATCAATAAGGTATGGGGCAAGGGCTCGCGCAAAGACTTATATGAGGCTGTTCCCGATTGGCATCAGAATTTCGCCGATTTCTTCTCGATTAAATGGAGAAAAGCTCTGGAGCAAAATAAGCATGTGCTGTCCCGTTCATTAAAGGAGATTGCGGAGCTTAAGCGTCAGCATGAGGATGAGCAGGATTTCGTGCAGGTACTCGATAACGATGCGGCTAAGATCGAAGAAGCGCTCAAATATTATCGGTGGTTGGACCGCCTGATCGATTCATTCGAGACGGGAGATATTTATAAGTTCATACCGAAGGAAGACGATTCCGAATAAAATAGTTCGATTGCGCAAACTGCGGCTCTTGTAGCCGTAGTTTTTTTGTTCTTTTATGTTATATATATGTTAGTTATAAAGAAGGAAGCGTTGTCATTTATTAATCACATTAATTTGTAATCGCTTTAATTATGCACAATGCCGAAATTGCCGCTTAGCCATTGACGCATCGGAAGAAACACAACTACAATGTCACTATATTTAACATCATCTTCGGCCGAAGAGATGGACGATGTTTCAACCAAAAGGGGGAGGGCCATGTCTAAAAAGAAGGAAATGGAGATCTATAAAGACATTAAGCTGGCGATTACGCAGCATAAGCTGCTGCCGAACATGCAATTAGTGGAGGATTCGCTTGCCGAAGCTTTTCAAGTAAGCAGAACGCCGATTCGAAACGTGCTGCGCCGGTTGGCGATGGAGAAGCTCGTTACCGTTATTCCGTACCGGGGAGCATTCGTTTCCTGCCCGAGCGTCGAAGAGGCAAGAGCCGTATTCGAAATGAGGCGTATTATCGAGTCCGCCATGGTTAGCAAGTTATGCGGCATCGTCGTACCGGAACAAATTGCCCAGCTGGAGGCGCTGCTGAAGGAAGAGCACCAGGCAAGCCATGCCGGAGACATCGTAGGCGCTCTCGATGTAACCGTCGACTTTCACTTAAAGCTGGCCGAGCTGGCGGACAATACGTATTATTATCATTTTTTGGAGGAATTGATTTCCTTAACGGCCGTCATCATTGCTCTATACGGCACGAACCAAAACTTTTGCCATGATCATGAGGATTTGATTGGAGCCATCGTTCGCAAGGACGGGGAACAGGCTGCACGAATTATGACGGAGCATCTGCTCCAGATTGAGCGCTCGCTCAATTTCACGGTATCGACGACGAATGTACTGAACCTGTCGGATATTTTTCAGTACTAATTTTTTTACCCAAGATTGTATCCAATTTCGGATGCCAAATAGAGAACAGTTCGTAACTGTCGACAAAACAAATAGGGAGTGGAGAATGTGAGAAAATATCCATTTGTTCTTAGCTGGTTGGTCATTGTTGCACTGGTGTTAGGGGCTTGCTCCAATGCTGGGACATCCGGGGAAAGTACGGACGAGCCGTCCGGCGACGGCAAAATAAAGATTAACCTCATGCACCGCTACATGGATGCGAACATTGGCAAAAGCCCGGAGGATACCGCCGTGCTGGACGGGCTGAAGCGGTTCAAGCAGGATTATCCCGAGATTGAAATTATCGAAGAGCAGCAGCAGAACGAAGACTACTCGATCAAAGCGCAATCGCTGGCTGCCGCCGACGATATGCCGGACGTCTTCATCGTTCCAGGTTCGTGGATGACGAACTTCGTGAACAACGAGATCGTGCTTCCGCTGAACGAGGAGCTGGACAAGCGTCCGGAATGGCGCGACGGCTACCGACCGGGCACTCTTGATGCAGGCACGCGCGAAGGAAAGGTGTACGGCATACCGATTGCCGCGGGACCGACTCACCTCATTTATTACAACGCTAAAATGTTCGCCGATGTCGGCTACGAACAGTTCCCCAAAACATGGGAGGAGCTAATGGACGCGGGCAAAAAGCTGGCGGATAAGGGCATTAACCTGTTCTCTTATGGAGACAAGGCCAAGGGTTATGCGCTTTCCAGCTGGATCAGCGCGTTAACCGACCGTTCCACGGGACCGGAATGGACAGAATCGATATTGGAGGGAAGCGGCGCGGCATTTACCGATCCTGCATTCATTAAAGCGATTTCGATCATGTCCGATCTATCCGAATCCGGTTACCTGAACAAAGATATGAACTCGATTGACGGCGACACGATGGTAACGTATTACTTTGAGGAAAGATCGGCGGCGTTCGTCAGCGGCATATGGTCGGCGATGAACATTGTTAACAATGCGCCGGAGGCCGTGACGAACGAGACGAAGGTCGCCGTATTTCCGCCGGTTGACGGAGGCAAGGGCAATCCGCTTAGTTCATCGGGCGGAGCAGGCGTGTATTACAGCGTAAATGCCGACATTCAGTCTGGTGCGAAGCTGGATGCCATTATGACGCTGCTCGATTACATGACAGGGTCGGAGAGCGCGAAGCTGATGGCGGAGGTAGGCGGTTTCCCTGCCTATGATCCTGGAGAGTTCGACTCGGCCAAGCTGCATCCGGTCGCTCTCGGCGCTTACGAGGCGAGCGCGGCAGCCGATGCGACGAAGATATTCGATCTGTGGTTCGATGCTTCTATCGTCGAAGTGATCAATACGGAAATTCAAAGCGTCATGGCCGGCTCCAAAACGCCGGAACAGATGGCGAAAGAGACGCAAAAAGCGTATGAGACGCTGTTGTCCAAACCATAAGTGTGAATCCGGGAGCGATGTCGGAGTCCGATGGCGCTTCCGGACCAACCATAACGATGAGGTGATAGCATGGGCAAAGCATTGCGCCCTCCCGGTTGGCTGCTTCTGTTGTATTTGCTGCCTGGGCTGGCGATCTACTCTTTTGTCGTACTCGTTCCGATTTTATCCGCCTTCAGGTACGGCTTTTATTCTTGGACTGGCGGGCCGAAGATGACGTTTACCGGTCTTGATAACTACTTGGAGATTATTCGGGATGAAGTATTCTGGCATTCGTTCCTGAACAACGTTCTAATGACCATCTATGGATTGGTCGGGCAAGTCGGACTGGCGTTTGTGTTCGCGATGTTTCTGATGTCCAAGCTCGTGAAGCTGAAAGGGCTGCATCGTACGATGAGCTTCTTTCCCTCGACGCTGGCACCGATAATCATCGCGTTTCTATGGACGCTCATTTACAACTATAATAACGGACTGCTTAACGAACTGCTGAGAGTGTTTGGGCTGGAGCGCTTCGTACAATCATGGCTCGATCTATCCGGACCGATCGTGCTGCTCGTATCGATTCCTCTGTCTTGGCAAAATATCGGCTTCTTCACGCTTCTGATGCTTGCGGGCCTTTCCTCCATTAACAAAGAGGTGCTGGAGGTAGCCGAGATTGACGGAGCTACGGGCATTCGCAAAGCGTGGTATATCGTCATTCCGCTGGCAAGACCAACCTTAATCGTTGCATCGCTGTTGTGCATTGCCAACAATATGCGCGGATTCGAGCATATTTATGCGATGACCGGCGGCGGGCCGGGAAATTCCTCGTCGGTTATGGCGCTATACGCTTATGAAACCTCGTTTCTAAGGTTCCGGTACGGCTATGGCTCGGCGTTAGCCATTACGATTATGACGCTGACGATGGTCATTATTTTGCTTAGCACCTTTCTGCTGCAAAGGAAACGCGGCAATAACGGAGGTGAAGCCTAATGGAGCAGGCGGTGGAAAGGAATTATTCGAGGTACTCGCGCGCAGCGAAGAAGACGCTGCTGAATACGGTCATGATGCTGTTTACGTTCAGTTGTATTTTTCCGCTCGTATGGATCGGTTACTCGTCTTTAAAAACGCAGCCGGAGTTTTCGAACAGCATATTGAAGCTTCCCGAGAAGCTGCAGTTCGGCAATTACGCGGAAGCGATCAAGCTGACCAACATGCTGGATCTGTCATGGAACAGCGCCAGGGTGACGGTGTTGTCGGTTATTCTGATCGTGCTGATCGCATTCATAACAGGCTACATGATTGCCCGGCTGCAATTCAAAGGAAAGAAGCTCATGGTGTTTTATTATTTGTTCGGCATGCTGGTGCCGATTCACGCGCTTCTCGTTCCCGTATATTTGCTGTTCAAACAGACGGGGCTTGCCGATCAATGGTTCACGCTCGTCATTCCGTACGTTGCTTTTAATTTATCGCTGCCGATCTTACTCGTAACGAGCTATATCGTAGGCATTCCGAAGGAAATCGAGGAAGCCGCCGCCATCGACGGATTGAGCTTCAGCGGCGCGATGTTCAAAATTATTTTGCCGATGGCAGTGCCCGTATTGACTACGGTTGCGATATTGCAGTTCTTTGCCTGCTGGAACGAGTTTTCGTTCGCGCTTGTGCTGTTGAAGGATGAGGCGATGCGGACCGTTCCGCTCGGGATGTCGTTTTTCAAATCGCAGCACAGCACCAATTATCCTCAGCTTATGGCCGGGATGGTACTGTCGATGCTGCCGGTTACGGTCATTTATTTCGCATTCAGCTCCCGCATCATTGCCGGCGTCATGGCCGGAGCGGTAAAAGGTTGATTCGCGCTGCAACAAACCACTAATAACGATTGGGAGGAAATATGAATGCTGAACTATGAACAACCCGTTCTTCGCACGCCGGACCGCTCCAAATGGAAGGAATCGTTTTACAGCCGCTCGATGGAGCTGCCGGACGAGCTCCTCATTGGGGCGATCGACAGCCACGTGCATGCAGGCCCGGTGCTGAACTCCAACCCGGGACACTTCGATCCTATTCAGGTCGCGCAAGAGGCGGTTGCCGCAGGCATGAAGAGCATCGTGTATTACGACGTATTCGGCGGCGCCTCGGGCATGGCATGGGTTGTCAACCGTCACGTTCCCGGCATCCATACGTACGGCGGCTACCTGATGAATTCGGGCCACGGAGGCATGAATCCGCGGGCGGTCAAGACCGCGCTCCACATCGAGGAAGGGTGCAGATTCATCAGCTTCGGATCGCATTGCACCCGCCATTCGGCGGAACGCGAATCCACGCTGATCGACGGAAAGCTCGTGCCGTTCAAGGATGCTTTTCCGAAGTTTGCCGAGAAGGAGCTTTCGGTTGCGACGTCTATTCCGGTAGAGGGACCAATATCCGAGGAGTTGGACGAAATTCTTACGATGGTGGCGGAGAAGCCGGAGGTTTACTTGAATACGGGACATGTATCCGTGCCGGAAGCTCTTCGCTTGCTCGATCTTGCCGAAGAATACGGCATCAAGAAGGTGCTGATCGCGCATCCGGTCAGGGGAAGCATGACGATCGAGCAGCAGAAGGAAGCGGCCGCGAGAGGCGCGTTCCTGGAAGCTTGCTTGGTCGACTGGTTATACCCCGATGTTCCGCGAACGCATTACTATGTGGAGAAGGAATATATGGACATGGGGGCTGAATTGGGCCGCTTCTCCAACGCGGTTAAGTGGATGAAGACGATCAAGGAGGTCGGCATCGACCGTTTCGTGCTCGGCACGGATTACGGAATCCGCGCCGCGCCGTCGCCGGTGCAGGGCATGCGTACGATGGTAGCGACGATGCTGGATTACCAGTTCGCGCCGGATGACATTTATAAGATGATCGCCGAGAACCCGGCTAAGCTGATCGGCATCGAGGACTAGCGTAAGCGGAAGATGAGCTCGCGGGCACTGCAGCCAGGGATGACGAATGGAGTGAACGATACGGATGTTGAATAACGGGGCAACCGCATTGCCGTATGATCTTGTCGTTGTTAACGGTCTTGTCGTACTTGAAGATCGTATCGAGAAGGTAGAGATTGGCGTCCGAGACGGACGCATAGCGGAAATTGGAGCATCATTGGAACGCAGCGGCGCCCGCGTGATCGATGCTGCCGGCTTGGCTGTTCTGCCGGGAATGATTGATGCGCATGTCCATTTCAATGAACCGGGGTTCGGGCACTGGGAAGGGTATGCCACGGGCTCAAACGCGCTGGCGGCAGGCGGCTGTACGACATTCATCGATATGCCGTTGAATGGCGTGCCGCCGACCGTGACTGTGGCCGCGTTGGAGCAGAAGCGGAGGCGCGCGCGTGGCGTTTCGCTCGTTGATTACGGCTTCTGGGGCGGTTTGATGCCAGGTTACTTGGAGCAGCTGCCGCTACTTGCGAAAGCGGGAGTCGTTGGGTTTAAAGCGTTTATGTCATCCCCTGGCGACGAGCATGAGGAGGCGTTCCGGCGAAGCGACGACGGAACGCTGCTGGAGGGAATGAAGAGGATTGCGGAGCTTGGCAAAGTGCTTGTGCTTCATGCCGAGGATGAAGACATCGTAACGAGACTTTCCAAGCTGGCTTTATCGGAGGGGCGCAGAGGCGCGTTCGACTATTCGGCTTCACGTCCAATTGAAGCCGAGCTGGAGGCGGTCTCGAAAGCGCTGGATTATGCAAGGCAAGCAGGCTGCAGTCTGCATTTCGCCCATATTAGCAGCGAAGCAGCCGTGAAGGTTATTTGGCAGGCCAGGCGGACCGGGCAGGATGTGACGCTGGAGACTTGTCCGCATTATTTGACGCTGACGGAGGATGACTTCGCGCATTTGGGGGCGGTAGCCAAGTGCGCGCCCCCGTTGCGGAGCGCAGCCGAACAAGCGAGGCTGTGGCAATGTCTGGAGCTGGGCTTAATCGATCTCATTGCTTCCGATCATTCGCCTTGCCCTGCAGGGCTCAAGGAGCATACGGATATGTTTGCGGCTTGGGGAGGCATTTCGGGAGCCCAAAGCTCACTGGAGCTGCTAGTTGACGAAGGGTATTTGAAGCGTGGCATACCGTTAACGCAAATTAGCCAATTGCTGTCCGGCGCTCCCGCTCGGCGCTTCGGCCTTCATCACAGGAAGGGCGCGATCCAAGTCGGCCATGACGCGGACCTCGTACTGGTGGATTTAAACGGCGGATACCGTTTAACGGCTGATCGGTTATTTCAAAGGCATATGCAAACGCCTTATATGGACAGGGAGCTCGGCTGTAAAGTGAGAATGACGCTGCTTAGAGGAAAGGCCGTATATGAAGAAGGACTCGGTACGAACCAATCGCGCGCAGGTTTGGAATGTTTCTTGCCCAGGAAGAAGGAGAAGAGCAACGCACTCTAGAAACGCTCACGGAGGTTGATGCTGATGGAACCGATTGTGAACAGAAAAGCTGACGGGGACGATTTGGTTAACGAATGGAAGGCGCTATTCGGAACTTTGCCCCAGGCATCCATGGAGGACTATGCCTTGAAGTACTTGAGCAAGCTATTGCCGGATGAACCGCAACTTTTGGAGAAGAGGCGGGATTTGAAGGATCGGACCGAGAGGATGCAACGGGCTGAGCTGCTGCTTACGCTCGAGACGATTATCGCTTGCGACGGCAATATGAATGAAATGGCCAGGGCGCTGTTCATCCATCGGAATACCGCTGCTTACCGAATCGAGAAGCTAGAGAAGGTGCTTGGCCTGCCGCTTCGGCAAACGGATAATTTGCTGCGATTGAAACTCGCGTTTTTGTTTCGGGAAATGCTGAATAGCCGAAGATAGCAAAGTCAATGAAAAAGTCTGCGCGAGCGCAGGCTTTTTCTGTTTTTTGTCGGACGTTAATGCGGCTTAGGCGTGATATGATTAATGATGCGGGCTTATGTTAATCGTATAGAATATGTATAGGAGAAAGAGGAATGAGCGTCATATGAATAATCAATCGATTATTAAGCCGGACTCGCGATCACGGCCGATATTGATCAGAAACGGTACGGTTGTGATGGAGGACGAGATCGCAGACGTCGCAATTGGAATAACAGACGGACGGATAGAAGCCATGCTTGTTCAGGAAGGCGAAATTAGAAGCTGGATGAGCAGTAATTTGGACGCTTTGGTTATCGATGCACAACATAAATACGTTCTTCCAGGTTTGATCGATATTCACTGTGACGCAATAGAGAAGGAAATACAGCCTCGCCCGAATACGCTGTTTCCGCTTCAGATGGCGCTGCTGGAATTCGAGCGCAAGCTGCCGCTTCATGGTATTACGACGATGTATCATTCGTTATCGCTGGGAGTGGGTCTTAGTCTTCGCGGCGATCATCTGCTTACGGAAATGATTGAATTGATTAATCGTTACCGGGTGAAAAGATCGGTCATTCGGAATCGTATCCATTTGCGGTATGAAATATCGCATTTGAATGGGCTTTCGATTGTTGAACGTTGCTTGCGTGATAAACGGATTGAGTATTTATCGTTCATGGATCATTCGCCGGGGCAAGGGCAATACCGGAAGGCTGGGTCGTTCGAGCAATATGTTATGAAAAATCAGGGAGTAGACAGAGCGGAAGTAGGCATAATCGTCGATGATTTGGTGAAACGCAGAGAGCAGGTGGATTGGATACGCCTGCATGAGCTGGGCAAGTTAGCGATGGAGAATGGAATAGCGATTGCCTCTCATGATAATGATACGAGGGATAGCGTAGATCAATCTGCGCAGCTTGGCGTTACCGTATGCGAATTTCCGATTAACATGGAAACGGCGAGTTATGCCGCGAGTACAGGGCAACGCGTATGTGTCGGGGCTCCGAACATTGTGAGGGGCGCATCGCACGACAACAACCTGAGAGCCGTGGATGCAATCTCCGCAGACTCGGCTCATATTATATGCTCGGATTATCATCCTTCGTCGATGCTGGCGGCAATATTTAAGCTGGCGGATGAGGGGATTGCCGCTTTGCCTAAAGCGGTGAGGATGGCTTCGCTCCATCCGGCCGAAGCGCTGGGCACGAATGATGAGCTGGGTTCCATCAAGCCAGGCAAAGCGGCGGACATCATTATTGTTGACCGTTATGAGAAGCTGCCATGGGTAACTTGTGCGATTGTCGGCGGCAATATCGTTTACCGCGCAGTAAGTTATTATTAGGAGGCGCTGGCAATGAGCTAGCTAGGACTAGGATTTTCTCCTTGATGCAATTGCTGGTGCAATGCTTCAACCATGCGTTGCTGCTCAGGCTGGCTGCATTGCTGCCATATCATCTCGAATAGAACGCCGAGTCCTGGGAGCGTTCTCTCGTCTGCTCCGATTGAATCCTCGATGACCTCAGTCAGATCTTGTACGGAATTGGCTTGTACACGATTAATAATGGCTTGACGCAAATCAACGGTAACATTATTCATGTTGTCGCATCCTCCTGCATCGTTCTGAGTTACGTCAATACTATTCCCTGCGGGCCCTTGTTTCATCCTTGGCGCGGTCGTATGTTATACTAGAGTGACGATACAGAATTCCACTTCGAACCATGCTTTGTTTAGGAGGAATTACGGTTATGTCCAAAAAACAGTTCGCGATTGTCGGCATGGGGCGCTTCGGCTCCAGCGTAGCAAAAGCTTTGACGGAAATGGGTTACGAGGTTCTGGCCATTGACTCGAGCGAGGATCGCATTCAGGATGTTGTAGGCACGGTGACGCACGCAGTATCGGCCGACTCCACCGATGAAGAGGCGCTGAGGGCGCTAGGCGTACGCAACTTCGACGTTGTAGTCGTGGCGATTGGACAAGATATACAAGCAAGCATTTTGACTACCATCATCTTGAAGGATCTAGGCGTGAAGACGTTAATTGTCAAAGCGCAGAACGAGCTTCACGGCAAGGTGGTTTCCAAAATAGGCGCTGACAAAGTGATATACCCGGAGCGGGATATGGGACTTCGCTTGGCGCATCATTTGGCGTCGCCGAATATTCTCGACTATATCGAGCTATCGGATGATTATAGTATTGTAGAGATGAAAGCGTCCAATGCGATGGTGGGCAAGAGCCTTAAGCAGCTGGACATTCGCGCAAAATACAAATGTAATGTTATGGCGATCAAGACGGGGCCGGAGATGAACATCGCACCATATGCTGATGATCTTATTCGTATGAATGACGTGCTTGTTATTGTCGGTAAAAACTCGGATGTTCGAATTTTAGAAAATGCATATTCGGAAGGCTAGGCTAACGACACTTATGAATCCTAATTATGATCTACTTATTACTTCGATTCAAAATGAACGTGTGAAGCAATGGGCTTCGTTGCTTGATAAGAAACATCGCGACCGCAGCGGTCAATTTATTATTGAAGGCGTTCATCTCGTAATGGAAGCGCTGAAGAGCGGTATCGACGTTGGCGTCATCATCTATGATAATGAACGAGGCATCCCTGTCGAGCTAAGGCAAGAGTCTAAGCTAGGCACGACCGGCTATGAGGCTGCGAAGGCAGCGGAATGGGTTCAAGCTTCACGATCCGTGATGGCCAAGTGCACAGGGACGGATACGCCGCCTCCTGTCTTCGCTGTTGTGTCCAAGCCGGAGCATGACCAAAGCGCGCTTTACCGTGAAAATAGTCTCGTCGTCGTGCTCGATGGCGTGCGTGATCCAGGCAATGTCGGCACGATCATTCGCAGCGCGGACGCGGTGGCGGCAGATGCCGTCATACTTGGCAAAGGCTGCGTCGATCTATACAATCCGAAGACGGTTCGCTCGACGATGGGTTCGTTGTTCCATCTGCCGATCATCGAAGGCGATCTAACAGAACTGATGCCGGCAGCTCGGGAGCGGGGCATCAAGCTCGTGGGTACAAGTCTGCAGGCTACACATACCTGCTACTCCTACGATTGGAAGCAGCCGACTTGGCTGCTCATGGGCAGCGAGTCCGACGGCTTATCCCAAGACGTGCGCCTGCAGCTGGACGAATCGGTTATCATCCCGATGCCCGGCGGATCAGAGTCATTGAACGTCGCAACCGCTACGGCGGTTCTGCTGTTCGAGGGGTTAAGGCAACGGAAGTTTAATCAAACAATAATTCCAGTCCAACTACTTAAATAACTGTCTTTCACTCAAGGTGGAAAGGTGAATACTGGTATTGGCTGAGAGAAGAGTTTATATCACAAGGCGATACAAATGATGGAGTAAATGAGTAATATTATATCTAGTATGTTTATAGAGCCACATGTGTGTGTAAATACTCCATGTGGTTTTTTGTTTTGTCTCACAAGCTAGAATTCGTCAAATTAGCCTAGTACATCTTTCGTAAACAACACAAATTCACTTCCATAATTTGCAGGAATATCTCGCTCTTTGTAGAATAATCACTCACTGGCCTGCATAGGTTCAGGCTGGACATATAGAAGTATATGTCGATGAATAATATTGTTCCTACGGATGAGAGGCAGGGAGTACGGGATGGATGATTTCGGACAAGTCGTTAGTCTCGAGGAAGAGCTGCGGCAAGCTAAGCCCGATATATTCATAGGAAGGGAAAGAATCGTTAGCGAGTTCATGCAGGAGGCCGAGTCGGGAACAATACCCGTGGACACACGACGTGTCCATCAGTACTATGGTGTGGGCGGAATCGGCAAATCGACGCTGCGAGAGCACTTGATAAAGCGCCTGGAGCAGCTTCCGGGCTCGGTGATCGGATTGATTAACTTCGAGAACCAGTCAGAGCGAACCCCGGAGGCAGCACTGCAGCTGCTCAGAATGAGTATGGGCAAACGGTACAAAATCAAATTTACGTCTTTTGATTTGGCTTACGAAACATATATGACGGGAAGAAGTCCTCAAGCAGCGGCGAATGGATCGGCTCCGCCGCTGATCGAGGAAGGAGATTTGGCGGCAAATATCGTTAATACAACCATTTCAGCTTTGGATGGAATCGGATTAGTGCCTAAGGCTATTTCTAGTGTCCACAAGTTCTATCATCTACTCACCAAGCGCAACAATAAGAAGAAAATGGCCTACCTCAACCCGCTCAAGGAAAAGGGAGATCTGGAGCTGTATAAGCATCTTCCGCGACTCTTTAGCGAGGATTTGCGGAAGTTCGCCGCTGGCCATTCCGGCAACGTATACATTTTTATTGATACCTACGAGGCGTTATGGACCAATCACCGGGACAAAGCAGAGGAGCTTGATGTCGACGATTGGATAAGAGACTGGGCGTATTACACGCCCGGCGTGACTTGGGTCATCCTGGGCAGGGAGAAGCTTCGTTGGATTGAGAGCCGCAGCGGATGGAAGAACGTGATCTCCTTCCATGAGATGCCGTCCATGAACGACGAGGAATGCAGAGCTACACTGGCAGCGTCCGCCATTACGGATGACGATATCGTCTCGCAAATTATCGCGGGTGCGGAAGGGCTACCTTTCTCACTGCGTCTATCGATTGACCAATATAACAGCATTGCAAGCAGCCGCACGCCTGTACGCGATGACTTCAAGCTGGAAAATTCGAAGGGCGAGCTGATTAAGCGATTCATGAAGCATTTGAACAAGGAGGAGAGAAGGGCGCTTGAGCTGCTGGCGCTAACTCGCTCCTGGGATCGGACGCTGTTCGGCAAGCTGATCACACACTTTAACTCTGGTCGTATCGGCCTCGACATGCAGGAAATCGTTCGTTTTTCCTTTATGAAGGAAAATTCGGACAAGCGCTGGGAGATGCACGCCTTAATGCGCCTCAGTCTGCGCGAGAGTATGCATGCCGAGAAGTTCGATGACGGCAATCAATTTTTGTTTGGCTATTATGCGGGGCTGCTTGAGGCTCATGATTTCCGCTCTGCTAACGGACAACCTGACTTTTGGCTTGGCGAAGCATTTTTCCACGGCTTTAGCCTACTGGAGAAGGGTGCCATGGAGCTTAAGGCATTCGTCGAGTGGTTCCGCAAGGAGGATGCCCGGTTCTACAATCAGGGTAATTGGGGTGTGTCCATTTCCCTACATAAACAGCTTGTCGACTATTTGGAATTGTCGCCGCGACCGGAGCGGGAGCGAGAATATAAGCAGCATCTGGCGGTAATCGTGTACGATCTTGCTTTCATATTGTTCATGTTCATTCGGTACGATGAGGCGGAGAAGCAATTCCGTTACGCGAAGCAACTTGCGGAGGCGTCTTATGCTGAAGGACATGCCTTCATCGGCAAAACCTTCTACGGACTGGCTACCATTTTGCAAAATAAAGGGGAATATGCCGAGGCTGAAGCTTTGTACTTGGAATCGCTGCGCATAAGGGAGAACGCCTTGGGCGAGAATCATCTTGCGGTTGCTCTGTCTGCCAATAATTTGGGAACGCTTTATCATGGCAGAGGCCGTTTGGAGGAAGCGAAGGAGTTATATCTGCGATCGATACGCATTCGCCAGCTGCCGGCCCAATATGACTCGAACAAGCTTGCAGACGGATATTTGAATTTAGCCCGACTATATCACGATCAGCGCAATTATTCGGAAGCGGAACACGTCGGTGGGGAAGCACTCGGGTTGAAGATCAAGCTGTTCGGCATGAATCATATGGGGCTGTGCAACGCTTTGAATCATCTTGGAAATATTTTCATACAGCAAGGGCAATATGCTAGAGCTAATACCTTCTTCAGCAAAGCGATTCGAATTGCGCGTTCTCATAAGAGCGAAGATGCTTCAGTTATGGGTAAAATATATTATAATCTAGCTGTGTTGTCCCATCTGCAGGAGGAGCTGGAGCAGGCAACTGAGTATATCGGGCAATGCCTTGAGATTCAGAAATTGTATTATGGCGAGGATCATTATCGTTATCGGCGCTCGCTGGAAGGGCTTGCCGGGCTGAGCGAGCTAGCGGCCGGATCGGAGCACTCCGAAGAGCAGTTGCAGCTTGAGTTTTGACGAAGGAGTGGAATACGCTGATTGAACCGAATTTTGCCCAAGATATCGGACTGGATTTTGCAGAGACGCTTGTTCCGCTGAAGGACATTCAATATTTGGCTATTCACCATACAGAATCCCAGGGCATGGACGCGCTCGAAGCCCATCGATTTCATAGGGAGGCGCGGAAGTGGGCCGGGATTGGCTACAATTACTTCATTGAAGAGGATGGAGCCATCATCAAGGGGAGGGGCTGCTATGTCGGCGCCCATGTCTATCGGTATAACCGGGTTTCCTTGGGCATTGCGCTGAGCGGCGACTTCGACAGCCATTATCCGACGGAGGCTCAGATGGAATCGGCAAGGAAGCTTTGCCTGTTCTTTATGAAGCAGTGCAACTTGCAGAGCTCGCAGATTATCGGCCATCGAGAATTTCCCGACGTCTCCAAATCATGCCCAGGACGGAACTTCGACATGGACGGCTTTCGAAATTGGATAGAGCAGACGAGGCTGGTTAATAGATAACGCGATGATGAGGGCGATAAAAGTGGCTTCTTACATTTGAAAGGAGTGGAATGCTAATGAAGCTGGATATCGATTATATCAATCGGTTCTTCGCGGAATCGTTTCCGGATGGCGTGTATGCTCGTGAGCTCAGGCTCTCGTTGGCGGAGGCCGACTATTTGCGCGAACAATATCCGAGAGCCAGCCTGCTCGTCACGGACACCGCTGTCTCCCCGGACGGAAAGCGCTGGTACGAGGTCCGGCTGAGGAGCGGATAGGGTTATCATCGATTCACATCACGTAAAAGCAAGAAGCTTCGCGAGGAGCAGTACTCCCGGCGAAGCTTCTTTTTGCTATCCGATTATTTCACTAACCCTTTCTCTTGCTTGAACTTCTCCCACTGCGCTTCGGTTTCTTGCTCGATCTTCTCCTGGCCGGAAGCAATGAGCTTGTCGCGGTATTTCGACAGTTCTTTGGCAGGATCGACGGAGCCGGATTCAAGCGCTGCTTGATACTCGTTGTTGGCTGCCGTTACGTTGGCGATCTCGGCTTTGATGCTCTCTTCGTTAACGCCGAAGCCGCTTGTCGCAGGGACGATGGCGCTGTCGTTAAGCTCGATCGTTCTGTCCCACGTGTCCGCTGCTTGGCCTGGCTTCAGATAAGCGTTGAATTGGTTGCCGAATACCCAGTCGCCGTTCGGCGCGTATCCGGAATCTTTGATCGGCTCGATAAACTTGTCATCTGTTTTGTTATAGTGGTTGCCTTCAATACCGTTGCAAATCAAGTTGTAAAGGTACTGATCCGTATTAAGCAGATTGATCAGCATTAGCGTACGCTCCGGATTTTTGGAGCTTTTGTTGATGACATGCATAGCGCCGGCGATACCCGTGAAGTAGCTGTCGGCAATCGGAGCATAGACGACTTCATTGCCGCCGTTTACAGCCATTTCACCAACTTCGCCGCCAGGCTTAGAAGTGAATTCGAGGCCGACCGCCACATTGCCTTTGGCTTTCAAATCGTTAATGTTCTGGATGATCGGAGCATCCTCGTTAATGTATCCGGCTTGGTACCAGCTGCGCATCGTATCATAGTATTCTTTTTTCTCATCGAGTATTTGCAGCCCACCGATATATTTGAGCGACGGATCGTCTTTAGCGTAGCTAAGCACAAGCCCTTCGCCGACCTTCGTCTTGTCCGTGAACAAGCCCCATGAGTTTTGCGCAAGACCGAGTGGGATGATGTCCGGCTCATTTTCTTTCAACTGCTTAAGGAATGGCTCAAGATCTTTGTAAGATTGAATCGAATTTATATCGAGATTGTATTTGTCAACGAAGCGCTTCTGGATGACAAGGCTCTTCGTCTTAGCGGCTACTTGATAGATCGGGAATCCGTATACTTTGCCATCTACGGCAAGCATATCCGGCCAGAATTTATCCGGAATGTTCGCACGGGCTTCCGGTGCATATTGCTTGATCATATCTTCCGTAATTTCCAAGTAAGCGCCTCTATCGATATAAGGCTGATAATTGCCTAGCCAGCCCTTCGAGCTCCATGCGAGGTCAAAGTCTTCGCCTGCTGCGAGCATGGCGTTGAGCTTCGGCTCGTACTCATCGAAAGTAAGCGGCTTCAAATCTACGGTCGCGTTGATTTTTTCTTTCAAATATTTGTTGATCTCGTCATTGACGAGCTGCTGGTCCGGACCAGGTTGAGCAGAAACCGGATAGATGAAGGTAAGCTTCACTTCGGGAAGAGCTGGCTCAGCAGGCGTCTCAGTTTCAGGGGCATTCGTGCTGCTGCCGGCATTGCTTGGGGCATTGGTAGCGTTCGGCGTGTTGCCATTGTTTGAACATGCCGCGATAATGGCAAGACATAGCGTAAGCGTGAACCATTTGGCCAATAGGGATGCTTTTGCTTTTTTCATCTGTGAACCCTCCGTTTATATTGTTTTTATATTGGCACAATAGTCGCTCCTTATCCTTTCAAGGAACCTACTGTAATACCCTTCACGAAATACTTCTGAAAGAAAGGAAATATGACTAACATGGGTCCGCCGGCGAGAATCGCCATTGCCATTCGAACAGACAAGGTCGGAAAGTTCGCATAAGCGAGCTTATCGGCAACCTGGGCAAGCGGGGAATTGGCAAGAAACTCGATTTGAGACAAAATACGCACGAGCAGCAGCTGCAGCGGAATGTATTTGTCATTGTCGATGAATAGCAGCGCGTAGAACCATTCATTCCAATAGCCGAAGGCGATGAACAAGCCAAGCGTCGCTAGTGCAGGCGTCGACAGCGGCAGGATGATGCCGAAGAAAATCCGGAATTCCTTCGCTCCGTCGACCTTTGCGGACTCGATAATTTCCTTTGAGATTTTGTCGAGGAACCCTTTCATGATCATAATGTTGAAAGGGCTGAGCAGCGTCGGAAGGATGATTGCCAGCAATGAGTTTTTTAAGTGCAAGTATTGCGTCATCATGATGTAGAAAGGGATCAGGCCGCCGTTGAACAGCATCGTGAAGAACACATAGAACGTAATCGGACGATTGTATCGAAAGTCCATCCGAGAGATCGGATAGGCAGTCATCGCTGTGAGCAGCAGCGAAGTCACTGTACCGATGACGGTAATGACTAGAGTCACGAGATAGCCCTTAAGCAGTGGATCCGGTTTCTCGAAAATGATTCGGTATGCCTCCGCGCTCCATTCCTTCGGCAGAAACTGATAACCGTTTTGAACGAGGCTGTTCTCGGAGGTCAGCGATATAATAACGACGAGGACGAACGGCAGGGCAATCATCAAGCAAAGGATCGTAAGAAAGACATTGATGAAGCCGTTCATCCAATTAAATGATCTGGTGCTTTGCATATGTAATTCCTCCTTGTTCAGAACAATGCATTGTCTTTATCCGTTCTCCGAACGAGATAGTTGGCGGTTACGACGGTAACGAGGCCTACGACCGATTGCAGAAAGCCGACTGCCGCCGCTGAATTGATATCGCCGAGCTTAGTCAAAGCGCGGTACACGTAAGTATCGATGATGTCGGTCGTCGGGAAGTTCGGTCCAACGTTATTCGGTACGAAGTAATGCAAGCCGAAATCGCCGCGGAAGATGTTGCCGAGTCCTAAGATGAACAAGATGATGACGAGTGGCTTGAGCAGCGGAAGCGTAATGCGCCACATCATCTGGATACGGGAAGCGCCGTCTAGTCTAGCCGCCTCGTAATAGTCGGTGTTAATACCGGTAATGCCCGCATAGTAGACTAGCGTGGAGAAGCCGATGCCCTTCCACAAGGCGACGAGCGGCAGGATGAATATCCAAGGCGCCGTCTCCAAATACCATTTATGCGGTTCAAGGCCGATCCATCCGATCATCGTATTAAGAAAACCGCCCTTATGGTCGAGGAAGGCGTTCGTAATATACCCGACAAGGACGAAGGATAGGAAGTAAGGCAGAAACATCGTTGTCTGATAAATCTTGATCAATTTGCCGCTCAGTTCGTTCAGGAGCAATGCAAGAAGCAATGCGGCAACCGTTCCAAGGGCAATATAAGAAAGATTGTAAAGCAGTGTGTTGCGGATGATGCGGACTGCGTCCTGTGCCTTAAATAGAAATTCGAAGTTGTTCAGGCCTACCCACTTGCTGCCGAAGATGCCTTGGTCATACCTGAAATACTTAAAGGCAAGAATGAGCCCGATCATCGGGATATAAGCGATTACGAATTTGAATAAAATACCCGGCGTCGCGAGCAGCAGCAATTCCCGGTTTTTGATTAGGTGTTTCCATTCTCTGCGAAGCCAGTTAGGCTTGTTCGGCAATGGACGCTGCGCATCGGCGTTAGAATCGGCGAGTTTGGTTTGTGCCACTTATGATCTCCTCCTTCTGTTGTTTTCCTTTTCTGATGCCCATCATGCCATGAAAGAAGTACAGCGGATAGAATACAATGATGGATTAACTGTAGTATGAGACTGTAAAATATTCGATTTCGTGTAATTGCGCGTCATACGGGCATAAGAAAGCCCCTTCTCCGACTGCTAAGCAGTGTAAGAAGGGGCACTTGAGGGGCAAAAAAACAGATTATGAGATCGATTTTTTCATCCGGTATTCCTTAGGTGTACTGCCGACTTTGCCTTTGAACAGCCGGAAAAAGTAGCTTTGATTCGCATATCCGCATTTATCCATTATTTCTGCGATTGTATAGTTGTCTCGCTCGAGAAGCTCCCGCGCGTGATTCAGTCTAACCTCGTTCATATACTCGGTAATCGTCATATTGTAGCTTTCCTTGAACAGCTTGCCGATGTAGGCAGAGGAGAGTTTCACGGTTGATGCGATCGACTGCTGGCTCAGATTGATATCGGCGAATTTTTGCTCGATGAGCTCCTTGACTGTCTCGAGCATAATTTCGTTCCGCTCCATGTTGGCGGGCCGCTGTCCTTCACATATTTTGGCGCAGAGCGAGAGGAGGGACAGATACATTTCCTCAAGCGTCTCTTTCTCCTGTGGAATCTGATGAATATAGTCCATATCGACGGAGAACGTGCCGATCCGATGCTCTACAATATCGGAAGCAGCGTTCTTGATCGTCCAGGCAAGGTTGCTGACGGCGCGAAGCATATCCTCGTAGCTGAATGTTGCGATATGGGAGAACGCCTTCTCCAGCTCATTGCCCGCATTCGTCAGTTGGCCTTTCTTAAGCGCCTCGGCTAGCTTGCGTTCTAAGGCGTCCGGCAGCGACATTTGTTTGCTGGACAGATTTTCCTTAATATCCTCCGACGCGATAATCGCCTTGTTTCCTTTCACAATCAAATATTGACTGCAGCGCAGCGCTTGGGCATAGGCCGTCGACAGATACGGGAATTGCGAGATCACATCGCTAATGCCGCAGGACAAGGTAAGGCCGTAATACCGCTCAATCGTATCTTGAATGTCGCGCAGCAGCGCTCTGACCTGATTGAATTGCGCGTTGTCGTCCTGCTCGCTTGGGGAGAGGATGAGCACGACATGATCGCCTCTGATTTCAACCGATTCGCAAGGGTAAGTCTTGCCCATTATTTCTTGGGCAATATTGACGATTGCGAAGCTGTGCAGCTTTTTGGTGCTGCCCGTCGTCATACGGTCATACACCGCGAACTGATCGATTTTAAGCACGCATACAATGAGCGGTTCTCGAACAGAAATGTTCAGCTCGTGCTTCTCGATTAAATGCTGCATGTCGCGATGCGAGAACAGCAGACTATCCGTCAGAAACCGGCGGATATAATATTTGCTCACAATATGCTCCGAGCTGATCTCGTTCAGCTTCTCCGATAGCCGCATATAATTGTCGCTCATCAGCGTCAGCTCGTCTCCGTAGCTTTGACTAACGTGTCTGCCGGAACCGGAGCCTGGGCCGTCATCCTCCCGAGCGTCTTCCTTCCGCGTGCTCGGAAGATGCGGTCTGATTCGTTTGAGCATATTTTCAATCGGATTATACAGCTTATAGGATAATCCGATCGATATGCCGATCGCGAACAGCAGGAACAGGCCGGACAGCATGAACGATTGATTGCGGGTTTTGGTCACGTCGGCCATGAGCTTGCCATAGGATTGGATATACAGAATCGTCCAAGAACCTAGGCCATCGTCCATGTACGTAACCATGTTTTTCTCCCCCGCCAGGTCGCCAATGACGAAGCCAGACGTATGTTGGCCTGCTTGTTTGTCGTTCAGGACGAGTTCGTTAATACTGTTCTGATGCTCCGAAGACAAGTAGGAGGCATTCGGATCGGACGACAGCAGTTGGCCATCCTTCGTTTGGATAAGGATTTCCCCTTGATCGCGGCTGCTTGCCACGTTCATCTTCCGCAAGCTTTCGAACACCCAGTCGGACTTAATGAACAATATGATTCCCGACTGGCTGCTTGAGAACGGCTTAAGCGAATCGGTCACGATAAAAGCGAACGAATCGATCCGCTCATCGCCCTGAGACATGCTCATTGGGATAAGCCGGTTCGTAGGCTGAGGATTGGCGGGATCGAGCAGCGTGCTTCTGATCCTCTCCTTTGTAATGCCGCCGTCGAGCAGGAAGCTGTTGCTCGTGCCGTATAGCTCCGATTGCGACTTATTATAGATCACCATCGAGTGCAGGAAAGAAGAGCTTTCCATAATATTGGACATTTGGCGGTAGCCGCGGATGAGATCCATCTTGGGCAAGTCGCCGTTGAACATGAGCGGTATAAGGAAATGGTCGCGATAAACGAAATTGGACAGCCTTGTAATGATGTCGTTCATATAAGAGAGATTGTATTGGATTTGAGAGAGAACCTTCAGGTTGGAGTCTTCTTGGATGCGTTTAACCGATCTTTCTAAAATATACGTATTGGATACCGATGAAGCGGCAAGTACGAGCACCATGGACGCCATTATGGAGAGCATGACCCGCTGCAAATACTTTTTGGATTTGTAAAAGCCGAATACCTTCATCCGATCCCAGCCCCCTGTGATTGGTATTTGACTATTTCGCACCTATTCGTTCAAAATCGATGTCGGTCCAGCCTAAGCGGTAAGCCGGCGAATCCTGTCGCAGCCGGTAATCCGCATGGTCGGCATCGATGAAACCAGGCTCGGCAATTAAGGTATGCTTGTCGTATTTGCCGTTAGCGAGGCGTTGCCATTGCTCGAGCGGATATTCGTTCCTCTCAAGAGAGTCAGCGCCGCTCGCTTTAAGCGGCAGGTTGCCGGCTACTTGGCAGCTCATGCCCTCGCGCCAGTAAAGGTTGCGATCGGCGGCAGCGAACCGTTCGTCGCTATAATTGACGAAGTAATAGAGATACCCTGAATTATAAATGATGTTACCGGCAATATCGATATGTTTATTCTCCTCGTCCGCCATCTCTTGGGAGCCGATAGCCGAGATCGCATGCGGATTGGATACAAGCAGATTGTTGTAGATTCGGTTGCCGATGCCCTTGGAGAAAATAAGCATCCATAGTTTTCCTTCACCAGTTGAATAGAGCCCGCGGATCACATTGTTCGTAACGGTGAAATCATCGGCGGCGTCGTCTAAATAGATGCCGAAGCCGAACGAGAAGTGAATGCCGCTGTCATGCAGATCATTGCCATGAATAACGTTGCCGCGGCCAGGGCCCCATGCTTCGATCATGCCTCCGTCTTGGCTGTCCGTCATCACTTCGGAAATATCGTTATATGCAATTCGGTTATTGCGGCTGTGAAGGAAATCCCAGTGGTTATCCCAGGTGACCGGAATGCCATATACTTGCTCGGGAAGCGTCTTGTGCCTCATGCCCTTGAGCGAGATGCCGTAACGAGGCATTTCGGCGATCCGATTATTCGAGATGTCGTTGTCACCGCTTTGGTAGAGAAAGATGCCGCAGCCATGGCCGATTAGCTCTCCGCCGTGTGTAATACGGTTGTTCACAATGCGATTATGAGAGTTCGAATAGGAGGATTCCGCATCGACGAAGGGGCCTTTGCCTGGCGGGAATCCGTTCAAGCTGATTCCGCAATAGCCGAGGCTGCGGATGTCGTTGCCCTCGATTGCAATATGCTTCGCATAATGATCGAGGAAGATGCCGCAGCTCCCGGACAGCTGAAGCTTGCAGTTCTCGATTTCAATATGCTCCGCATGATCGATATACACAACACCTTCACGGTGCTCCATGCGCTCCGCATTATCGTCCATCATCCGATATTCGCGGAAGAAGTCGGTACAACATAAGGAAAGGCCTGAGAAGCTTAGCCCCTGAACGAGGTGCGATTGCGATGCGCCTTGAATGTCGAGCAGTCTCTTGACCGATGGAGCGATAATGATCTGCTCATTCGGGTTGGCTGCTCCATCAGCAGGCCAGTAATATAGGATCCCGGCAGCCGAATCCAAATGATATTGCCCTGGGGCGCGAAGGAAGTCGAGCGACCCTTGCAAGAAATAACGCGAGCCAGTTCCGATCGGCCAAGTTGCCGGTGTTTCGAAGCTCATATACCGCTTCTCCCAGTCAACCGACGCGATCTTCTTCGTCTCGGAAAACCAATTCCATTCCCCTTCACCGGGCCATACGAAGGCTTGCGCCTCGGTTAGATCATATTGGGCTGGAAGGTCTGCTTCGCGAAAGGTAATCCCTTGGTCAGAGGAGTTTCCCCCTTCTTCATTAGCAGCCGTCTTGAAATAGCCGGAAGCGGGCAGCCTCGCCTGCTTTATCCGTTCTTCATTCACATACAGCGTATAGAAGGAAGGGAAATTACTGTCTAGCTTTGCTTGCCATATATTCCCGTTATACGGTTTCCATCCGGTTATCGCTCTGCCTCCTACAAGGCGTGCTTCTTCACCCGGATAGCTGCAGTAGCGAACCTTCCATCCGTCTCTGCCGCTGTCTCTATCATCGAAGCGCAGAGGTGAATCCATTTCATACAAACCACCGCGCATATAAACGGTAATATCCTGATTCATGCCATTCCTAATGTTCGTACGAACTTCACCCTGTGCTCTGCGAATCGTAAGGAAAGGGGCATGGGTGCTGCCCGAGTGGCTATCATTGCCGTAAGGCGCAACATAATAAGCGGTTTCCATGAAGAAGTCCTCCTTGGTTATAAAGCTACATTATAGTTATAAATCCGATGTCTTTACACTTGCAAGGGCTTTCATAATAAGTACACTTAATCGTTTTTTTCACAGTAGACCGCTTTCGGATCCCGTGATAACGTATCCATCAATTACAGTAATCGAAAAGGGGATTGTCTTGATGGTTGACAAGTTGTTCGGTGGAACAGGCGTTAAGCTGGAGGGTTTCATTACGAGATATGAAGATGCGGTTCCGGTGGAGAACGGCGAGGTTAACTGGATCGGAGAACAAGGGGGTGCGGCAGCAGCGGCATCCGGCGATGCTTGGAAGGTGAGATTGTCTTATGAAGGAACAATGGATAGCAGCGAGGGAATGGTCATTACAGCGGAGTTTAGGTCGGAAGGCTATGCGAAGCAATCGGCGGCCGCATTATCCTTTTCGTTATCGGAGTGGTCGAGTTCCAACTATGTACTTGTACCGGGAGCTGTATATGCCGGCAATCGATTCGAGATCAGGGAGCTGCCATATGCTCCATGCTGGACGAAGCTCGATGATCATGGACCGGACGTGCCGACGATCATCACCGATGTGCCAAGGCTATCGAAGCAGCCTCAGACGCCTTCCGCCTTTCACCTTCTGACGGGCGACGCGGCAACGCCGATTATCGGCATCTTCGACGACAAAACGTCTGTCGGCTGGTTGTTCGAGACAGAGCAAGCGACTGCGCTTGGCGATACGTCGATACATATGGAAGAAAGCTTGGACAGAAGCACGGCGCGGATATCGTTTCAAGCGCCGGGCGTCAGGCCGGTGACGAAATACGAGATGGCGACGACCAAAGCGCCAAGCGACGATCGCGGACATGATTTCGAACCGGGTGAAACGGTGCAAATTCGCTGCCGTGCATATCGTTTCCCCTGCGAAGACGTGAAGGGACTATTCGAGAAGTTCGCATCTATTCGAACCTCGGGCAAGCCATCAGCGAAACTTGCATCGAGTCTGCCTTTCTCCGCCGCATGGGAGATCCAGGAGAAGAAGTACAACGAGCTGAATTGGAATGAGCAGCTGGGCTATTATGCGGTAGGCACTATCGATATGAAGCACCAAGACTGGCAGATCGGATGGGTTGGAGGCGGAATGTCTAGCTACGCTTTACTGCTGGAAGGCAATGACGAGTCGGTTGAGCGGGCGCTTGAGACGCTTGAATTTATGTTCAGCAGCCAGACGGAGTCGGGATTTTTCCATGGCGTTTGTTATCAGGGAGAGTGGTATGGGGATGAGTTCAATGACGCCCTGAACCGACTGTACCCGGAGCGCTGGCATATATTGCGCAAGAGCGCGGATGCGCTTTATTTCATTATGAAACATTTCATCGCGCTTGAGCGATTGAGGCCTGAATTCCAATTGCCGCCTAGCTGGACGGACGGCACACGAAGGCTGGCCAATGCGTTCGTGAGGCTATGGCGAACGTACGGCCAGTTCGGCCAGTGGGTGCACACGGGGACTGGAGATATAATAATCGGGGGTTCGGCTGGAGCGGGGATTGCCCCGGCAGGGCTCGCTCTTTGCAGCCGCTACTTCAGCGATAGCATATATTTGGATGTTGCGAAGGAATCGACTGCATCCTTCTATCGGCAATTCACTGCCCAGGGAATTACGACCGGCGGTCCGGGTGAAATATTGCAATGCCCGGACAGTGAATCGGCGTTTGGGCTGCTCGAATCGTATATTGTCCTCTATGAGACGAGCGGCGAGAAGGCTTGGATAGACCGGGCGGAGGAAGCGGCGCAACAAGCGATGACTTGGTGCGTGTCGTACGATTTTCGCTTTCCCGAGGAGTCGACATTCGGGAGGCTTGGCATTCGTACGACCGGCTCGGTAATTGCCAACGTTCAGAATAAGCACAGCGCACCGGGGATTTGTACGTTGTCCGGCGACTCGTTGCTGAAGCTGTATCGCGCGACCGGCAAAGCGATGTATATGGAGCTGCTGCGGGAGATTGCGGGCAATCTGCCGCAATATTTGTCACGGTCGGACCGTCCGGTGAGAGGTTGGGATGGCCATGATATGCCGCCGGGTTATATGAGCGAGCGCGTCAATATGAGCGATTGGGAAGGCAAAGGTTATGTGGGAGAAGCGATTCCTTATTCGTGCTGGTGCGAGGTGTCGCTGATGCTTACTTATGCGGAGCTTCCCGGCATTTATGTTGACTTGGCCAACGATAAGGTATTTGCGATCGATCAAGTGGAGTGCGGGCTTGTCGTTAATGGGCAAGGTGAGCGCATCCTCACGGTATGCAATAAGTCGGTCTATCCCGCGGCGGTTAAGCTTCTGGTCGAAAATAAAGCGGAAGCGGCAAAGCCACTCGGGCAATGCGCTTCCGCCGGATGGCAACGGGTCGAACTGAGGCCGGGAGAAACGACGGCAATTACCCTATGATCTGGTTCTAGTAGACGAATTTCCGCTGCGACCAGTAGCTGAACAGGAAAAGCACTGCTTCCGTCACAAGCTTAGCCGCCAGTAATGGGACGCCTAGATTAATATTGAGAAGATGAAGGACACCGTAATTCAATAGAAGAACGACGATTACTAAAGCGTAATATTTCGGCAGCGACTTCGTGACGGTGGACGATGAAGAGGCCGTAGTCGATGCTGCTGCCGGAGCCTTCCGGCTGTTTTTGCGGAATACGAATTTTCGATTGAGTGAGTAATTGACGATCGAGCTGCCTAATCTCGCGCCAATGACGGCAAATAAGAGATGGCCGCTTAACAGCTGCAAGACGAGAAGCAGTACAAAATCAACGACGAATGAAGAGAGCGACGACGCGATGAAGGTGATGATCGGCTTATAAACACGAACGGAATCTTTGATCGGATGAAAGTGGCTCGATTTATTTTCGTCCAAATAAACGGTGTCGATCGGAATTTCATGGAATGCGTAGCCTGCTCCGGGAGCCTCAAGCAGCATGTTCATCTCATACTCGAACCTTTCCCCGTTAAGGTTGCACAGCCAGTCCAGCATGGGGGACGGATAGCCGCGAAGGCCGGTCTGCGTATCATAAAGCTTCACTCCCGTAGAGAAAGCATACATCTTGCGCGTCATTGTATTGCCGAAGCGGCTGCGCAAAGGCACATTGCCCGTAAACCGGCGGCCGCCCATGATAATCCGGTCCGGATGTTCGAGGACGGCTTCGGCGATCCGCTTAATATCGGAAGGCAAATGTTGACCGTCGCTGTCTGCGCAGACGACGCCATCGGTATCCATATGGCTTCTTATATAATTGAAGCCTGTCTTGAGCGCGCGGCCTTTGCCCAGATTGGTTTTATGCGTCAGCAGCATGCAGCCCAGTTGAACAACCTGCTTGAACCATTCGCTGTAAGCATCGCCGCTGCCGTCATCGACGACAACGATTGGCATGCCGGGAATGGAAATTTGCAGATCTTCGATCAGCTTGATCAGTCTAACATCCGGCTCGTAGGAAGGAATAAGGATAACCATCTCCATCACCTACCTTTCCGCGATATATAAAATATCGCTCACTCCGCGTTCTTTGTTTTTGCCTTGCGGATTGTTGACGACTCTGCCCATGAAATACATCGTAGACGAGCCGCCGCCGTCCAAATTATAAGCTTCGGTTGCTCCGAGCTCGGCGAATACCTCCGCGAATTCATCCAACGTCATGCCTCTGCTGTAATTCGACTTACGACCGTCGACAACGACGAACACATAATGATTAGCTGAGATCATTCCAATGCCGGTTCGCGGGTTAGCGCCTTGAATGGAACGATTGCCGAAGTTCGTATCGATCTTTACGCTGTCCAGGTCATCTGCGATCTCCCCGTCTTGGATTAAAGCCGGGCCGAATGACAACGTGTCGACGACGCCGTCCGCAAGCAGGCTGGAAGAGGAAATCTCCGCCTCGTCAAAGCTGCTGATCGTACCGTCCGCGAATAAGCCAAGCCCGATGCGAGTTGGCTCGTCCCGATATAGCGTTCCGCCCCGGATAATAACGCCGTCGCCGCGGAAGCCGTAATAATCGCCGTTAATCGCGAAGAGGGCGTTGTTGTCTTCTGCGATGCTGGAGGTGTAATCGATCACGTTGCGGCCGAAACTGTTTTTGGCAAAAGCCGAGCTTAGGGTTGCGTCACCCGCCAACTGCACATCGGCTACGAAATACGTAATCATATCCTCGCCGGAGCCCGTCTGAACCTGATCGATGCTAATGCTGATTTCATCGCTCTCGTAATTCCAATCATCGTATTCGGCTTGCTCGGCGGAAGGCTCTTGCGTGGCGCTGCTATCGTCGGTATCGACGCTTTGAGGCGCTTCCACGACGACCTCGACCTTTTCGATTAAGTAACGGTCAGCGAGGGCATACAGGATGCCGCCTATAACGACAACTGCTGTTGTAAGGATAATGGCGTATAGCTTTTTTCTTGATTTTCGTGATGGGTTCATGACTGTTATCACTTCCTGTTTGTTAGGGTTTCCTAACGATAAATCAGGCAGCTTAAACGAACCTTAAGGGTTAAGGGAGAGGCCAAGGGGAAAGAAGCCGACTTAATGGAGCAGCATAGGGGCTTGCTTGATCGAAGGCGCATGCCGGAATATTTTCTTATAGGCACGGTAGAAGGAGGAATAATCACCGAATCCGGCCGCGGCCGCGGCGCTATTAGCGGATTGGCCTTGCAGCATGAGATTTTGGGCCATCACGACCCGTTTGTGGATGACGTAATTAAGCACAGTGGTGCCGGTTGCCTGGCGAAAAACTTTGTTCAGATGATGTTTGCTTATGAAAAAATGGGCAGAGAGGTCATCGAGGGTAATCGGTTCGGCGATGTGATCGTTCAAATATTGAATGACGCGGGAAACGGTGGTAGAAGAGGCGGCAGCTTCCGTATGGCTCTTAAGCGAATGACTCATTTGCAATATTTGCGATAGCAGCGCTTCAAGCCGAATGCGGAGCGACAGCTCGCGAATATCAGCTTCGAAATCGCGGCAATCCATGAGCTGCTTGAAGAAGGAGAACAGCTCGTCCTTCACGCCTTGCGCGAAGTAAACGTTACTTGAGCCGCCTTCGGTATGAAATGGAGACAAGAGGACGGATTGGTACTCGCGCGGCAGAAATCCGGCAACAAAATGAAGCGATATGCGCTCGTATGGCGCATCGCTTTCGATCTTGACACCATGAAACACATGGGGGGCAATGAGCAGGATGCTGTGCGGCTCGGGGTCATAGCGTTTGCCGTCCACGAGATAGCTCACGTCGCCGGCAACGAAGTAGAACACTTCATAGAAGTTATGGCAATGCAGGGCGTATTGCTCCGTATTGCCATGTCCAACCGTATGGTGAAGAATGATTGAATCCGTATGAATATTCACATGCTGCATCGTCATACCCCCTGATCCATATTCCCCCCCAGTGTAGGAGATAATCGCTATTTTTGCAATGTTATTATTGATATTCACAATGGCGATTCCAGACCTGTTATCTATAATTAAAGGTGTAGGGACAATTGGAAATAAGGTCAAGGAGGAGACGGGACTTATGATTTTGGGCGCGCAGCTGTATACGGTTAGATCGTTCATCCAGACGGAGGAAGATATAAGACGATCGCTTAAGAAGATTGCAGATATGGGGTACAAATCGATCCAAGTATCCGCAATGGGAAAGATTGAACCGCAGACGCTTAGGGCGATATGCGATGAACTGTCGCTGAAGATTGCGCTCACGCATACGGGCTTCGACCGGATCGTTAACGAAACCGACAAAGTCATCGAAGAACATGACATTCTTGGCTGCGATTACATCGGCATCGGAGGCATGCCGGAGAAATACCGTACGATGGACTGGTACGATTATTTCGCCAAAGACGTGCGCAAAGCCGCTGGCACAATCGCACAAGCAGGCAAACTGTTCATGTATCATAATCATAATTTCGAATTCGAGAAGATCGAAGGCCGCCGCATGATCGAAAGGCTGATCGAAGACCTGTCTCCGGAGGAAATGGGCATTACGCTCGACACGTATTGGGTGCAGGCCGCAGGCGCTGACGTATGCGAGTGGATCGAACGGTTGCAGGATCGTCTTCATTGCGTGCATCTGAAGGATATGGCAGTAAGAGGCATGGAACAATTAATGGCGCCGGTCATGGAAGGCAATATGAACTTCCCGGCAATTATGAAAGCGCTTGAGAAGACGAATGCGAAATATTTGCTCGTGGAGCAGGACACTTGCCAAGGAAGTCCGTTCGAATGTTTGCAGACGAGCTACAATAATTTAGCCGCGCTAGGCTATCGATAGGAGGAGAAAAGGTGATGAGCAGCATGCGATTAGGCATTATCGGTATGGGCAATATGGGGACGGATCATGCGAAGAAGCTAATTGGAGGCGCAGTGCCGGAAATCGTGTTGACCGCCGTGGCGGACAAGGACGAGAAGCGTCTTGAAGCAGCTAGAGCGTATTTGCCGGATGCGGTAGCGATGTATGGCGGACCGGAGGCGCTTATGAACAGTGGCCTATGCGACGCAGTTATCGTCGCTACGCCGCATTATGATCACCCAACAATCGCCATCCAGGCTTTCGAGCGCGGACTCCATGTTATGGTTGAAAAACCGGCTGGCGTATACACAAAGCAGGTCCGTGAAATGAACGAGAAGGCGCAGGAGAGCGATGTCGTATTCGGCATGATGTTCAATCAACGAACGAACCCGGTATACCGCAAAATGCACGAGCTTGTGCATAGCGGCGAGCTAGGCGCGATCAAGCGGGTCAACTGGATCATAACAGACTGGTACCGATCGCAGGCATATTATGATTCCGGCAGTTGGCGCGCGACATGGGCCGGCGAGGGCGGAGGCGTACTTATCAACCAATGTCCGCATAATATCGACCTGCTCCAGTGGATTTGCGGCATGCCAAGCAAGGTCCGGGCGTTCTGCCATAACGGCAAGTGGCATAACATCGAGGTCGAGGACGATGTGACGGCATACTTGGAGTTCCCGAACGGAGCAACGGGCGTATTCATTACGACGACCGCCGATCTGCCGGGCACGAATCGGTTCGAGATTACGCTCGAGCTGGGCAAGCTGATCTGCGAAAACGATAAGCTGACGCTTCATAAGCTCAGCCAGAACGAGCGGGAATTCTGCTTTGAGACGAAAGAAGGCTTCGCGCGTCCGAGCGTCGAAGTGTCCGTCGTCGAGACGTTTGGGGACAACAGCCAGCATATGGGCGTTCTGTCCGCTTTCGCGAAGGCGGTATTGCACGGCTCGCCGCTTGTTGCGGGCGGCGAGGAAGGCATTCACAGCCTAACTCTGTCGAACGCGATGCATCTGTCCAGCTGGCTGGAGCAGACGGTCGAGCTCCCGATCGACGAGGAGGCTTACTTGGCGGAACTTAACAAGCGGGCAGCGGCTTCCAAGTTCAAGACGGTGGAAGCGTAGCTGTTCGATACGAGCGGGAGCTTCGGAAGCTAACTAGTCCGGCATGCGTGATAGCGTCGTTCTGGGAAGCTAAATCGCTCTTGTGGTGGAGAAACGCCTCATTAGTTTGATTTCGGGAAACTAATGGGGCGTTTTTTGGCGTATGCTAATCAAACCGACAATGCGAGGAGTGCTCGCTTTGGAGGCTCACTTGAGCGAGCAGCCGATTACATGGTTTAATAGGAATTGAACTATGACTCAGACAGCCTCAGAGCGAGCGGAAGGATGGAACTTACGATGATGCAAGCGGTGGAGATAACGAATCAAGAGCAGCTGAAGCTTGCTTTTGACATACGCATGGAAGTGTTTGTGAAGGAGCAGGGCGTAGATCCCGAAGTGGAGATCGACGAATACGACGAGCTGGACGGAAGGACAAGCCATGTGCTCGTTTATTACGATGATAAGCCGGTAGGCACCGGGCGTGTCCGAATCGACGAGGAGACGAAGACAGCGAAGCTTCAACGCATATGCGTTCGGGCTGCCTATCGGAAGTATGGCGTTGGCAAAGTTATTATGGACAAGCTGGAGCAGTTGGCGAAGCGGGATGGCGCATCCAAGGCGAAGCTGCACGGGCAGACGGAAGCGGAAGGCTTTTATATGAAGCTAGGTTACCGCACGGCGTCCGAGGTGTTCATGGAGGAAGGCATTCCCCATGTGCTGATGGTGAAGGAGCTTTAATCGGGCGAAGAAGAGACTTGGATGCTAAGGCTGAATAGCCTTGGCATCCAAGTCTCTTTTTTTGCGCAGCTAGGGTCATTTACAGGTTTTTGGCTGGGGAAAGACGAATAATAAAGCAGGCCATATCGTAATAACGCTCATGAAGAGCATAGAAATAGCCACACTTATGGGAAGCTTTTTTTGCTATAGTACAATTATTAGTCGGAGGTGCCAGCATGAGAACGGGCCTAATCAATCCTATGACAAAGCTTAACGTCAAGCAGCAGCTTATCCTATTGTTCCTCGTAATGGTAAGCCCGATCTATCTGCTCCATTGGTACGGCAACATGAAGACGGAGCATCTGCTCAAAAATCATGTGACGAATGCGTACGTCGAGCTCATTAAGCAGAATTACACGCTTATTAACCGCGACATTGATACCGTAAGCAAAATAACGACGACGATGATCCAAAACCCCGTTGTGCAAAAGCTTATTCCGAACGAGCACGATGCCGTCATCGAACGGGTAAGGAAGTTCGACAGCGTCGACAAGCTGCTTTCCAACAACTCAATTCCATTGAACGGAGGGGAAGCGGTTTATTATTCGTTGTACGTGTACGATCCGAATGATTATTATTTCTTCGCTCCGAAGCAGCAGTTTAATCAGACCGGCGTATATTTCTTCAATGATAAGACCAAGCCCGAATGGTTCGACGATGCCGTGAAACGAAACAGCGGCGGCTATATGACGATGATCGACACGAATGTCGGCTTGTCCAGGGTGAAGACGTATGCGTATATCCGAGCCGTCAACAGCGTGAATATTGCAAACGATACCATAGGCATTCTTGTCGCGACGCAAATGGATAAGAAGATCGGGGAATCGCTGCGATCCGTATCGCTGCCGGATGGCCATATTTATTTTACCGATTGGAACGATCGCGTCATGAGCTCAACCGAACCTCATCTGATTGATACGATTCTGTCTCTTCCGGCGGATGCTTCGATCCCCGATGGCGTCAACTCGCAAGGCAATCTTGACCTCATTACGGAAGATTCGATCTACGTGATCAACTATGACCGAGGCACACAGACGAAGCTTATATATCAGATTCCGGTGGAGTCGCTGCTTAAACAGCAGAACGAGCTGAAGCGAGTTATTCAATTGATTTCTGTCGTTTACTTGCTGCTCGGCTGTATCGTCATGATTTATTTTTGGCGTTCGTTAATGACGCCGTTGCAGAGGCTGGCACAGTTCGTACGCACCTATGAGCCGGGCAAGCTCGTGCCGGAAACGCCGTTCAAAGGGAGAAACGACGAGGTTGGCGTACTCGTTGGCGCGCTTTACGATATGGCCAGAAGGCTTAACGTGCTTATTCATTATAAGTACCATATGGATCTGAAGCAGAAGGAGTCGCAATTGCAGCTGCTGTACCAGCAGATTAATCCGCATTTGCTCTACAATACGCTGGAAAGCATTTATTGGAAAAGCTCGCTCGAGGGCAAGACGGAATCCGCGGATATGATTAAGGAGCTCTCTAAGCTGATGAAGATCAGCCTCAGCCGCGGCCGGGAGCTGATTACGCTGGAGGAAGAGCTGGAGCATGCATCGGCGTATGTGAGCTTGCAGCAGAAGCGATACAAATATGAATTCGAAGTGAACTGGATTATTCCGGACGCCGCGCGCCAGGTCTTGATTCCGAAGATTACGCTGCAGCCGCTGATCGAGAATGCGATGATCCATGCCGTCAAGAACATGGGCGAGGATGGCGAAATTCGGATCTCGGCAATGATCGAGGGAGAACGAGTAACGATCAAGGTAGAGGACAACGGGCATAAGACCGTCGACTATGCGGCGCTTGAGCGCATTCTTAACGAGGATAAGCCGGACCATACGTCGGGATATGGCATACGCAACATTCAGCAGCGCATCCAGCTGCATTTCGGTTATCAATACGGGCTAAGTTATAAGGAAAGAGAGCAGGGCGGCACAGTGGCGATGATCATGTTGCCCATGATAACAGCGGAGCAGCAGATTCACGAGGTATAGGATAGGGAGGCAGCAGGGATGTACAATATATTGATCGTAGACGACGAGCCGTTGATTTGTGATGGGCTGAGCAACCTACTATCTACTTCGGGCATTAGCCTAGCTAATGTGTATATTGCCCACAGCGGCTATGAGGCGCTCGACTATTTGCGCATTGAAGAAATAGACTTGCTCGTAACCGATATTCAGATGGGTTCGATGAACGGGATCGAGCTGATGCATCAAGCGAAGCTCATTAAACCGTGGGTACAGACGATTATTATATCCGCTTACGAGACGTTCCAATACGCACAGATGGCCATTCGCCTTGGGGCGAAGGATTATATGATTAAGCCGCTTAACAATGAGCAGTTTCTTGACTCGGTGCGGAATGTGCTGCTTAAGATGGATAAACCGGCAGCCGCGGAGGATCAATTCCTCTCGAAAATGCAGGAGCACTTCCGCATGGATGAGCCGCTTCCGCAGCGGACCGAGCTGTATAACCGGCTGCTTGCGCCGCCGCAAAGCAATGCCGCAGAGGCGGCAAAGCTGCTCTATGAGCGGTTCGGCAGGCGAGTCGAAGGACCTTACTTTGCGGTCATTAAGCTGAAGCTCAACTTTAGCTCGGCGAAGGAGCGCGCCATTCCTGCGAGCGACGCACAGCTATTGCAGTATGCGGCGCTTAATATCGCGGGCGAGCTGCTCGAGAAGGAATGGAACTACCTGTCCTTCTATTCGCCCAATCAGGAGATCAGCATTATCATTCAATGGGACGAGAACGAGTTCAGCGAGTCCTCCGTCAATAAGATCAATCAGCTCGATATGATCGGGCGCAGCCTTCATTATAATATCCATAAATATTTGAGCCTGCATTGCGTCATTGGGATTAGCCAAATTTTGCGAGGCATCGAGTTCTTAAGTATCCTTGACGAACAGGCGCGCAAGGCGATTCTATGGAATCGCGAGCATCGCGATCATTATGTGTTCTACTACGGCGATTTCAACTGGAGCACGTATACGCAAGACCCGACGGAGGAGGATCTAAGCGCGCAGAACAGCTTGATCGTCGAGAAGTCGAAGGCGTATATCGATCAATTTTTTAACCAAAAGGGTCTAACCCTGCACGAGGTCGCTCAGAAAAATCACGTCAGTCCGAACTACTTGAGCTATCTGTTCAAGAAGGATACGGGTTATAACCTATGGGAATATGTCATTAAGCTGCGTATGGAAGAGAGCCGCAGACTTATGTTGCAAACGGATCTTCGCAGGTACGAAATATCGGAGCGGGTCGGGTACGAGTCGCCGGAGCATTTCAGCAAAATATTCAAAAAATTCTTTGGCATGAGTCCGAGTGAGATGAAGAAGCAGGCAAGCGATTAGAACGACTCGATATCGCTCCGCCCACAACGAGTAAAAATGAACATCATTGCCTTAGATATGCACATTATCAGCGAGCGTCTATGCTTCTAAAATGGTATAGAGCGATAGAAAAGAAAAGAGGGAACGCTGATGAAACAACAAGTCGCAATGAGCGAATCGCCGGGCGTCAAAGCCTTGCGCAAGTCGGGCAGGTGGAAAAAACATATTCCGGGTTATTTGTTTTTAGCGCCTGCCGCCATCATTTTTTTACTGTTTTTGTGGGTGCCGATATCGAAAGGGTTATTTTATAGCTTTTACCACATCGACTTCGTCAAAGGGAATGAGTTTGTAGGATTCGATAACTATAAAACGGTGTTCAAGGACGCCGACGTATGGATTGCGATCAAAAACTCGCTGTATTACATGTTCCTCGGACTTGTGATGGGCTTTTGGATTCCGATCGTATTTGCCATTATTATATCCGAGATGCGCCGCTTCCAAGGGATCGTACGTATCGCCGCTTATTTGCCTAACGTGCTCCCGGCGGTCGTATTGTACGGGCTGTGGCGCTGGTTCTACGATCCGGTCGGTCCGATCAACGGAGCGTTGACGGGACTTGGCACCAATCAAATCGCTTTCCTATCCGATAAATCATGGTCGATGATATCAATCGTCTTCATGGAATCGTGGCAGCAATTCGGCTCTGCCATGCTGATCTATTTGGCAGCTATGCTCAGCATTCCGAAGGACTGGTATGAAGCTGCGGAGATCGATGGCGCGGGCATATTCCGCAGAATATGGCATATTACGCTTCCTTCCATTAGAGGGCTGTTGCTCCTGCTGCTGCTAATGCAACTGATCAGCACGTCGCAAGGGTTCCAGTCGCAGCTTGCATTGCTGGACGGCGGTCCGAACAAAGCAACGCTCACGTATGCGCTGCTCATTATTAAGTATGCGACCATGCGATTGGATTACGGTGTAGCTTCTGCGCTTGGCGTTCTGATGTTCCTTGTGCTCGGCGGTCTGGCACTGCTTCAATTCAGGCTGAACAACAAGGGAGGGAACTAACCATGAAGGCCAAGACGATAGAGCGCGGTATTTTATCCGATTACGACTATAAGAAGAAATCCAATATAGCAGGCTTGGCATTAATCGTTCTCCTTATACTGATCATGGTCGCTTCCATGGTCTATCCGATACTGTCAACGTTGTTCAACGGACTTAAGGCGAATACGGAGGTCAACTCCTTCCCGCCTCACTTTCTGCCTCAAGATTGGCATTTCGACAACTATAAGACAGGCTGGAATTATATCGATTTGACACAATTCCTAGGCAATACGCTGGCGATCTTCTTTGGCAATATGATCGTGACGATCATTGTGCTCGGTCTTGCGGCATTCAGCTTGTCGAAGCTGAACGTTCCGTATCGGAAGGGGATCTACTTCTTCTTCATGATTACGCTGTTCATCCCGCCAAGCACGTACATCATTCCGAACTTCCTTAATTTGCGGGATCTCGGACTGCTTAACTCGTATTGGGCCTTCTGGCTGCCGGCTGGCGCAAGCGCATTTTTCTTATTGTTGCTGAAAAATTTCTTCGATGACATCCATCATGAAATGTTCGAAGCAGGGCGTATCGACGGAGCATCGGAGTGGGGCTCATTCACGCGGATCGCGCTCCCGCTATCGGTTCCGATCTTCTCGACGCTGGCGATCTTCGTATTCTCGAGCGCCTGGAACGAATGGTTCTGGCCTTCGCTCGTCATGCAAAGCGATGATACGTATCCGCTTGCAACGGCTATTTATAAGTATGTTATTCAGGCTCGCAGGCTTGACCTTAACATTCGGTTCGCGATTCTGACGATGGTCATGCTGCCTCCAATTGTTGTATTCCTGCTGTTCCAAAAGTACATTATGCGCGGATTACAGCTCGGCGGAGTGAAAGGATAGCAGATTTTACGAATCGTAAACCTGCACATGATCGACATAAAAATACACCTCGTCGCATGAAAACGCCTTCGCTATGATGAGAATGTAAAAACAAATCCGAATGAGAAGGGGTATAACGATGCTAAAGAAAAATGTCGTAGTTATGGTTTGTCTCGTCCTGCTAATGTCGATCATCGCAGCGTGCAGCGGCAACGGAAATAATAAACCGGAGGAGACGACACCTCCGAAGGCAACGGATAAACCGAGCAATCAAGGCTCGGAAGAGACGGAACCGCCGAAGGACGATATCAAGGACAAAAAAGTAACGATCAGCATTTATTATCCATTGCCCGACCAAGTCGAAAACCGTAAAGCGGAAGACGATAAAATCGCTCGTTTCATCAAAGAATACCCGAATGTTGAAATCGTGAAAAGCGACTGGCACTACAACCCGGCGGAAATCGGCGTGAAGATGGCTTCGAACGAAGCTCCGACTGTATTCAACACTTGGGCAACGGAAGCGAAGTTTCTTGTTGAACGCGGCTGGGCTGCCGATATTACAGAGTTGTGGGATAACTACCAATACAAAGATCAAATCAACCCGATCCTTCAATCGCAGTTCAACATCGACGGCAAAGTATTCGGCATCTCCCAGAAGGGCTATGTGACAACGACGGTCGTCAACAAAAAAATGCTGGATGACAAAGGCGTAGCAATTCCTAGTTATGACTGGACTTGGGACGATATGTACAACACGGCTAAAGCGGCTGCCGACCCAGGCAAAGGCATTGCCGGTATCGCACCGATGGGCAGAGGCAATGAAGCGGGCTGGAACTGGACTAACTTCCTGTTCGAAGCCGGCGGGGAAATACAAACGGTTGCGGACGGCAAAGTAACGGCGGCATTCAACTCGGCAGCTGGCGTCAAAGCTCTCGAGTTCTACAACAAGCTGAGATGGGAAGCCAACGCAATTCCGCAAGACTGGGCGCTTGGCTGGGGCGACGCTGTAGGCGCATTTGCGCAAGGACGTACGGCTATGGTTATCGCCGGCGCTGGAGATGTGCTTGAGCAAGCTCTGAACCAAGGCGGCATGAAGCCTGAAGAGGTACTGTCATTCCCAATGCCGAAAGTTGACGCGAACGGCAAGCATACGGGCGTACTTGGCGGCGACTACCTCGTCATCAACCCTAACGCTACGAAAGACGAGCAAGAAATCGCGTTCCGTTACATTACATTCGACTACTTTACAGATAAAGGTCTGGAGTCGCTTGAGAACGATATTAAGAAACGCCAAACGGAAGGCAAATTCTTCATCCCGCCGCAATTGAACTACTTCAGCAGCGATTCCGAGTATGGTCAAAAGGCAAAAGCGATCTTCGACAAATACGACAACGTATACAAATACAACGCTGAATCCGACAGCCTGCTTGACGGCAAGCCGGAAGCGCAATACAATACGCAAGATTACTACGGTGAGGTAACGAACGCATTGCAAGAAGTATTCTCCAAAAAAGGCGCAGACCTGCAGAAGCTGCTCGACAACTCTGCGAAGCTGGTACAAGAGAAATTCTACGACGCGATCAAAGTCGAATAGGAAGACAGAAGCCCGGTTCTCCGTATGGAGGATCGGGCTTCTTGCTTGTGCTTAATTAGCTGGCTCGTTGATTCCGATGTTCGTAATTTGATTCAGCGGAACGGTCATGAGCGTAGACGAACCAGTGATAAACGTGACAAGTGTTTCTTGAATACTCGATACCGTGCCAGTGAAGCCTGTCGGTTGTCCGGCAGTCATGACAGTGACCGTTGTGCCTTCCAGCAAATACGCCTTCAATAGGGCTATCAGTTCGGAAAAGTCGCCAATGAATGCTGGTTCAGGAGGACCTTGAATGCCCGGTGGTCTTTCAATTCCTGGTTCGCCTGTTGGACCGACTGGACCTTGGATGTCTGGAACGCCTTGCGGTCCAATTGGATCTATAATCCCTTCAGCGTCTGTAGCTCTGGTTGCTTCGATCGGTCTTGTAAGTTTGCGTAAGCCTTGCGTTCCGTTGTTGCCTCTTGGACCTTTAGGAGCTTTTGGTTTTTCAACGCATTTGATAGGCTTGACGACATGTATCTTCTTAACAACATGTGCCTTCTTGATATCATGTACCGTCTTAACAACATGAATCTTCTTCAATTTTTTGATAGCTTTAACCCGTTTCACGAGTTTAACTTTTTTAGCTTTTTTCAGTTTTTTGTCATGATGCGGCTTAGGTTTTTCATCCTGCTTATGCTTGTGTTCATGCTTGTGTTCATGCTTGTGTTCATGCTTGTGCTTATGCTCTTCATGTTCTTTTTCATGACCACAACAGTGTCTTACAGGTACGTGTTGACCCTCCAGTAATAGCAGGGGCGCGCCTGGAGGACTGTAGTAACGTTTTTTAGGCACTTTAACGATTTTTATTTTTTTGTGTTTCACCGGCTTGTGGACAGGCGCAATAGCTGCATGGCTTTCATGATGATGCTGGTGATGGACCGGGGTCATCTGCCTCGGATCAATGACGTATCTGCCTTGAATGGAGACGGATGGACGTTTGATATAGACTTTCGTCATATGCGTTCCTCCTAGTGGTTCGTACTTCTATATATGTATCCTTTTTGAGCTTGAGAGGTTCTAGGATATACACTATCTTTTGCCTTCTAGCACGCCTTGCGAGACACTAGCCCTGCCGCTGCAAAGGGTTATGGCTATTCATTTTTATCCGTGAGTGTCATCGGTGTATAATTGTTGTATAACAAAGGTCTAGTGGAGGCGGAGCATGTACACGATCATGATCGTAGAGGATGACGCGAAGATAGCCGAGCTGCTGCGCGCACATATCGAGAAGTACGGTAATGAGGCCGTTATCGCCAGCGGCTTCCAGCATATATTGGATCAGTTCCAGCAGATCAAGCCGCATGTGGTGTTGATGGACATTAATTTGCCTAGCTTCGACGGCTTCTACTGGTGCAGGCAGATTCGTACCGTATCGACGTGTCCGATCATCTTCATATCCGCGCGAAGCGGCGAGATGGATCAAGTACGGGCGATCGAGAACGGCGGCGACGACTATATGACGAAGCCCTTTCATTATGAGGTCGTCATGGCCAAGATACGCAGCCAGCTGCGGCGAGTCTACGGCGATTATGCAGCATCATCGGCTGAACGGCTCGTTGAACGGGCAGGATTGACGCTTTACCCGGAACGAATGGAGCTTCGACTGGGGGACAAAACTGCTGCATTAACGAAGAAGGAGACGGTTCTTGTAGAGACGCTGCTAAGCAGGATCGAACGACTGGTCAGCAGAGAGATCATTTTGGAGAAGCTGTGGGACGATTATACGTATGTGGATGATAACGCGCTCAGTGTTAACATTACGCGTGTGCGCAAGAAGCTGGCTGAGCTTGGCATTGAGGGCTCGCTGGAAACGGTTCGCGGCACAGGCTACCGGTTAAGCGACACTTGGAGCGAGGGAAGACAGCTATGAAGCTGTTTCTCCGCGAACAATGGCCTCTAGCTGGTGTCGTTCTGCTGCAGATGGCGGCGGTGACCGTCGTCTTTTATTTGGAAGGTTATCGGAATTGGAAGGTTGCGCTGTATGCGTATTTGCTTGGCTTTTTCTTCTTGGCTGTGTATTTGGTTTACCGGTATGCAAGTCATCGGCGGTTCTATGAGGTGTTGTCGAGCAAGCAGGTTCGAATCGAGGAATCGATTCAAACGTTGGAATCCGCCCCGCTGCAAGCGGCTCTTGGAGAGCTGCTGCATACGCAATACCGCCATTATCAGAAGCAGATTTTAGAGGATGAGCGCAAATGGCAAAATCAGATTACGTTCATGAATCAATGGGTTCATCAGATGAAGACTCCTCTCTCGGTGCTGGAGCTGCTGCTGCAGGATAGCGACGAGCCGCGGGATGTCAGCATGTCCGAGGAAACGGATCGTATCCGCAAGGGGCTTGAGATGGTACTGTATATGGCGAGGCTGGAGACGTTCGAGCAGGACTTTCAGGTGGAGACGTTATCGCTTAGGGAACTCGTGAACGATGTCATCTTAGAAAATAAGCGGCTATTCATCCGCAGCTTCGTTTATCCGGAGATACAGATTGATGAATCCCTTCGCGTGGAATCCGACGGCAAATGGCTGCGGTTCATCCTGCAGCAGTTGATTGCCAACGCGATTAATTACTCGGCGGGCTCGAAGCAGAAGGTGACCGTGTCGGCAAAGACAGACGATCGGTCGGTTATATTGGAAGTTATCGATCAGGGAGCGGGCATTCCCGCATCTGATCTGTCTCGCGTCTTCCAGCCGTTCTTCACGGGAGAGAACGGTCGCAGGTTCAAGGAGTCGACAGGCATGGGCCTTTATATCGTGAAGCTGGTGCTGGACAAGATGAACCACGACATCAGGCTGCAATCAAAAGTTGGCGAAGGAACGACCGTACGCATTACATTCCCGTATGCCGCCCGGGCGGTAGGTCTGTAAGAGCATATACGCACCACGTACAGCTCCCCGTCGACCGGTTTTTCACACCGATCGGAGGCTGTAAGCGCAAATACGCTCTTACAGCCCGCTTGGCAAAGTTACTCTTGAGCTGTAAGAGCATATGCGCTCTTACAGCCCACCGGGGTCTGGTTTTCTACACCGATCCGAGTCTGTAAGCGCATATATGATCGTACAGCCTGCTTGGCAGAGTTACTCATGTGCTGTAAGAGCATATGCGCACTTACGGCTCGTCACCCGGCGCATTCCCAATGGCCCATTCGCCAATCTTACAAAGTTGTTAGGTAAATGAAAGCTGCGCTCATAGGAGCGACGGCTTTTTTGAATTATAGTAAAGTATAAGTTTTACTCTTATGCCTACGCCAATAATTCACCGCGAAACGAATGCTACACGCTGTCAGAGGACAGCACAGAACCGAGCTGCGCAATGAAGCGGTTAGCGGTTCGTGCGTAGCGTTAGCCGTTTACGGTTGGGCTAGACTAGAGCTATCAACAAAATGTGGGGAGAGATCATCCAGTGGAACTGCTGCATGTACGAAGCTTAAATAAAATATATCCGGGCAAGGTTGCTTATAAAGCATTGACGAACGTTGATCTGACGATCGAGAAGGGGGAGTTCGTCGGCATCATGGGCCCATCGGGCAGCGGCAAAACGACGCTGTTGAATATGGTGTCCACGATCGACCGTCCGACCTCAGGCGAGGTTCGCATTAACGGACAAGATCCATATGAGCTGTCCTCCGAGAAGCTGTCCCAGTTTCGTCGGCGGGAGCTTGGATTTGTATTCCAAGCGTTCAATCTGCTCGACACGCTAACGGTGAAGGAGAATATCGTATTGCCGTTAACGCTGGACGGCGTTAACCTGACGGAGATGAATAAGCGAGTTGCCTATATGGCTGAGAAGCTGGGCATTAGCGGTATTCTCGATAAACGCACTTATGAAATATCGGGCGGTCAGGCACAGCGTACGGCAATTGCGAGGGCGCTCATTCACACTCCGAAGCTGCTGTTGGCCGACGAACCGACCGGTAATCTCGATTCCAAGTCGGCGCGGGATGTAATGGAGCTTATGTCGCAGCTGAACAAGGAGGAGAACGCGACGACGATGCTCGTGACGCATGATGCGATGGCCGCAAGCTACTGCGATAGAGTCATGTTCATTAAGGATGGACAGTTCTACACCGAAATTCATTGCGGCGACAACCGTCCGGCCTTCTACCAAAAAATCATCAACGTGCTCGCTTTGCTTGGGGGGAACGAGAATGAATTTTCGACAATTCGCGTTTAATAACGTTTTTCGCAAAAAAAGAACATATGCCGCCCATTTCATGAGCAGCGCCTTTTCCGTCATGGTCTTCTTCATCTACGCCGTGCTGCTGTATCACCCGGATTTCCAAGGGCAGCTTGCATCCAGCAGCGAGACGGCTTCCTATCTTGGGGGAATGGGGCTGAAAATCTCGCAGTATTTGATCTTTATTTTCTCGTTTCTGTTCCTGCTCTATTCGACAAGCGCCTTCCTCAAGGTGCGGAAACGTGAATTCGGCATTCTGCTGATTCTGGGCATGTCGGAGAGACAGCGCAAGAGGCTGACTTTTATCGAAAATATGATTATCGGTCTTGCCTCCGTTGTATGCGGCATCGTCATCGGATTGCTCTTCACGAAGCTTATTCTGCTCGTTAGTTCACGAATGCTTATGCTTGAGGAGACGCTGAACTTCTACGTCCCTATTGAAGCGATATGGACCACGGCTGGAGCATTCGCGCTGCTTTTTCTATTCATCTCGCTTCTGACGATGCGGATCGGCAAACGCAATCAAGTGCTGGATCTCATCAAGGAAGGCGAGAAACCGAAGCCTGAACCGAAGCCGTCGTTGTGGCTATCTCTGCTAGCGCTCGTCCTAATCTTGGGCGGTTATGGCATGGTGTTCTATTTCGTGTTCGGCAAAGCGTATTACTTCACGCTGCTTATCTCCGCAGTCAGCAGTGTTATTCTCGGTACGTATTTCATGTTCACGCAGCTTAGCGTATATGCGATACGGGCTATGAAGAAGCGGGAGAAATTCTTTTTTCGCCGAATCAATCTTCTGACGTTATCAGATTTGACGTACCGCATGAAGGATAACGCGATCATGTTCTTCATGGTTGCAACGGTGATGGCTGTCGCGTTCTCCGGTATCGGCGTTTGTCTGGCCGTAGGCGATCCGGTCCGTTCGGAGAAAATGAATCCTTATGCAATAACGTACCGATCGCTGAACGATAACAAGATGGAGCAGGAGCATATTAAGACGTTTGATGAGAAGTTGTCGAGCGGGGGCTTCTCTTATGAGAAAGTTGCAGTCATGCATAGATATACGAATGCAGGCGGCATGATCATTCGGCTTAGCGACTTCAACAAGCTTGCTACGCTGCTCGGCTATGAGACGGAAAGCTTATCGAATACGGAAGTCAGCATCGCGTCGGGAATTGCATCGCGCAACAATCGAAGTTATGACGACGTCGGGCTACTGTCAGCGGTCAGAGAGTGGTCCGGAGCGGATATGATCATCAAGAACAGATTCAATGAGCTCATTTCCACGGAATACGGCGATACGTTAATCGTGTCCGACGAGCTGTTCAATACGATTCCAAAGACGCAGTTCGAGCAGGAAAATAACATTAACGAGACTGTCTATTACTACGTAGTGCCGGACTGGTCGCATACGTTAAGCATAAGTCGAGGCTTTGAGGAGCTTATTCCGGCATACGGCGAGAACGGCGAATATTATTATTCGTTGCTCGTCATGGACTGGTATCACGATAAGCAGCTGAATGCGATTTTGTTCATTATCAGCGTCCTCGTGGGAGTCGTCTTCTTCACATTCGCGGCCAGCTTCATCTACTTCCGGCTATATGCCGACTTGGAGCGGGATGAGCGTCAGTATCAGATGATTAGCAAGCTAGGACTTAGCCGCAAAGAGCTTAAGCGGTTAGTGACACGCCAGCTCGTGCTAATGTTTTTCCTGCCGTTCCTGCTCGGTCTTATTCATAGCGCAGTGGCATTCGTCAACATGGAAGGGGTCGTTCAATATTCGATGCTTGGGAGCGCCCTCAAAATCTATGGCGGGTTCATGCTCATTCAGCTCGTGTATTACTTCATGATCCGCTGGCGCTACTTGCATCATATGTACCAGAAGCTGGCATAAGCGTAAGCGTTAATGGGTTCAATCAAAAAGTTTCAAGCTCTCCGGCTCGCTCAACAGCGAGTAATGGAGAGCTTTTTTTTGCGCAGGACAGGGTTAGATGGATATTCAACCAACATTTAGTAAAAATACACCTACTTCGTTTAATAATACACATCGTTATGTAAGCGATTCCAACCTATGCTTATAGAGAGATTATTTCATATACAATAGGGAGGTTTTGCAATGAAACGAGCACGGTCATATCTCGCTTTGCTGCTATCGCTGCTGCTGGTATTAACGGCGATGCCGGTATACGCGGCTGACGAGCAGTTGGCAGGAGAAAGCGGGGATGCGGTTAGCGACTCCTATGTTAGGCTTAAGAACAAGTGGAAGAGCAACTACCTTTACGAGGATTCGTCAGGGATTGTTCGCTATGGTTTTCCAAGCTATGAAGACGAGTCCGCACAATGGAAGATGGAGGACTACAACGGCAACAAAAGAATTCGCAACCGCGCAACCGGCCATTACATAACGATCACGGACGTGACGCAGCGCCGAGATGCGCTAACCGCCCGTGAGATAACGACAAGCACGAATGCAGACCAATGGACGATTCATGAATCGAATCGCCCTGGGTTTGTCGTCATCAAGAGTGCAACCGTACCTTCGAGCGCCAACCTTGTCATTCACCAAGAGGATCAGCTTGGTTTTGCGGAAGCGAGCAATGACATTAACATCACTTTCGAGAGCCCGCAATGGGCGATTGAGCCGGTGGAAGAAGCCGTTCCGGTCAGGCTGGCGAATAAGTTCAGAGAAGGGCAATATTTGTACGAGGCTGCTGATGGGTTCGTTGATTTCGGCGATAAAAAAGCAAATGACGCCTCTTCGCATTGGATATTGGAAGAGGGAGATACGCCGAATACGAAACGCCTCAAAAACCGTGCAACCGGTCACTATATTACGCAAGGCGTATTTTGGGAGCCAATAAAGGCATTAGCAACAGGTATCGACACAAAGTCGGAGTGGCTGATGGAGGATGCATCTAACGCCGGTTTTATAACGTTCAAAAACATTGAAGCGCTAAACACGCCATCTGGGACGCTTACCTATGTGCTGAATACCCAATTTCCCGACGATACGCATGTGCGTTCCAACGATTGGTCGAATCCGGGACTGGATAACGCGCAATGGCGAATCGAGTTGGCGCCGGATGCGCTGCCATATCGCATTGCGGGCTTTACGATCGATCCCGTCAGTACGACTTATTTGTTCGATGACGAAGGCGTTGTGAGCTATGGAGCATTAACGACCGTAGTTGGCGATAAAACGTATTACCAATGGGTAACGGAAGACTATGACGGCAAGCAGCGGCTTCGCAATTTGGCAACAGGCCGGTATATATCAAGAGCAGGCAACGATAGTTCTGAAGATCCATTACAAGTACTGAGCTTATCCGAGAGTACTATTGATGATCAATGGACGCTTGCAAGATCTACCTTGTATGACGATTACAAAACAATCGAAAGCAAAGCTGCCGCAGGCGAATATTTGAATATAAAAGATGCAATCGGTGCGGCACAAGCAGGAGAAATCGATCCGAATGTAGACTCGGCGCAATGGTTGTTCGAGGATCCGGCATTTTCGGGGGACGGTACGCCGCAATACGTCCGGATCAGAAATGAATGGCAGCCTTTCTATTTCTACGAGGACGACAACGGTCAATTGAAATATGGCAACGTTGCCGAGGATGATGAAAAGGGGCAATGGCTTGTCGAGCGATTCCACGGACGCAAGCGAATCCAAAACAGAGCTACCGGCCACTATATCAATATTGAAAATATGGAAAATGGACGCATTTCCGTCTCCGACGTCGAGGACTCGTGGACGAGCGCCGTGTGGGTGATCGAGGATTTCGACGGGACGAAGCTGATTCACAGCGTTCAAGATGCCAATGATGTCGTTGGCCAGCAAAAGTATTTGAGCCTCCAAAACTTAACGAAATATGTGGAGTATGGCGTTATTAATCCGTCATGGGGCAGTCCGCGCTGGAAGTTTGAGCCTGTCGGTGAAGCGGGACCTACCAACGTCAGAATCAAAAATAAGCTGACGAATGAATATTTATATGAGGTAACCGAGGTTGGAGAAGATCTTGGCAAAGTGAAGTACGACGATCTCGCTGAAGAACAGTTGGCAGCGGTGTGGTATTTGGAGAAGACGGGCGACAGTCCGAACTCGGTCAGGCTGAAAAATGTATCCACAAATCATTATGTTTCGATGGAGCATGTAGGTGTAGATGTTGAGCTTGATGCGCCGCCGCAACAAATCGTTGCGCAAGACGGCATTTGTTTGTGCTGGGGCAGCGCAAAATGGATGATGGAGCCCGGCTCGTCTGACGATTATATCGTTCTGAAGAGCGGATGGGCCGGACATTATTTGTATGCCGATAGCGAGGGCTACACGAAGTTAAGCAAGCTGGTTGTCGCAGAGGACAGCGCGCAGTATGTGCTCGAACCGGTGGCTATGGAGCCCGAACCGCTCTATGACGGTCCGATTCGAATCGTAAGCATGGCGAACGGCAAATTTTTGTACGAAAATAGCGGAGGTATCGTGCTCTATGGCGATGTTGACGAGAGTAACGGGTACGGACACTGGTATATCGAGGATATTGATGGCGTACATCGTCTGCGCAATCGAGTAACCGGCCATTACATGTCTATGAAAAAGGACATGACATTCATTGAAAGTAAAGAAGCTGCGGAAGGGGACTTGGAATCGGAGTGGGCCATTGAGGCGGTTCCTGGTACGTTGGAATATGTGATCCGCAGCTTGAACGGCTATTACAATGACGAACTGATTAATGTCCAGAACAATGCAGGTTACGCGGAACGCGGCTTGTTCCCAATCGGCTACGGCTCGGTGAAGTGGGGCTTCGAATACGCTCCTGAATTGTTCGATACACCTGATATGAGCGAAGGGAAAGTCTTCGACACGGCAACGCCTATCTTCAACGACACGAATTACGTCACCATTCAGTCGAAGGCAACATCGCAGTATATGTATGTGGAAGATGGTGCGTTGTTAACGGGAACGTCGGTTGAGGGCGATGCTGGAGCACAGTGGCTGCAGCAGGGCTTCAACGGCCGGAAGCTGCTCCGCAACAAAGAGTCGGGGCAGTTGCTCGCGGTCGATGACGAAGGAAATGTCAGTCTCGATACGGATGCGAAGGGGAATGATGCGGTACAGTGGTACACCGAGGATCGGCTTGGCTACAAGCTAATCGGCAACGCATCTGACCGTGGCGGATTGTTGCAGCATACGGATAGTGGAGTGAAGCACGGCTCGCCATCCGATATCGACGACGCGATGTGGACGCTTGCGCCGGTACTCTCGGACGTTCGTTATGAAGCGGAGCAAGCGTTCATTGGCGGAGGAGCAGCTGTCTCCTATACGTCCAAAGGCTTCACTGGCGATGGGTATATGGACGGCTTTACGACGAATGGCGCTAAAATCAGCTTTACCGTAAACGCACCTGAAGCAGGCGGCTATGATATATCGCTCCGTTATTTGAGTACTTCGTCGGCTGAGCGGACGCTTAGCGTTTACGTCAACGGCTTGCCCGCGTCGCAAGCGGCATTCGGCAAGGCGGCAGAATGGTCAGAGCTAGTGCTTGAACTGGGGCTGCGTGCTGGCATTAACACGATCACGCTACAGAAGAATGCCGCCGACACCGGCCGCGTAAAGCTCGACAGCCTCACCGTACGCAATAGTATAGGCATTAACTATCGTGGTGCAACAGTACCTTATGTTTCTTATGAAGCGGAGCACGCGGTTACGAATGGAGAAGTGCTTGAGCCATCGCGTCTCTATAAGGAGATAGCCTCCGAGGCATCGGGAAGATCGGCTGTCAAGCTGGAGGCGGAGGGCGAGTATGTGGAATTCACGCTTGCGAAGGCTGCGAACTCAATCGTACTACGCTACGTCATTCCTGACAGCGAGGATGGAGCAGGGCTTAACGAGACGCTTGCGCTTTATGTGAACGGCGAGTTCAAGCAGCAGCTGTCGCTAAGCTCCAAGCATGGCTGGGAATACGGCAGCTACCCGTGGTCGAATGACCCAAGGCAAGGCAATGCGCACCGCTTCTTCGATGAGATCCATGCCCTGATCGGCGATGTGCCGGCTGGCGCAACGATCAAGCTCCGGAAGGATGCGGGCAATGCAGCAGACTACTATGTCATTGACCTGGCAGATATGGAGCAGGTTGAAGACGCGTTAACTATGCCGGAGGGCTTCTTGTCGGTGACGGATTACGGCGCAGTTGCAGGCGACGGCAATAGCGACATGGCTGCGTTCGAAGAAACGATGGCTGCCGCGAAGCAGCAGGGCAAGGGTGTATGGTTCCCGGCCGGCGTATTCAATCTTGATGAAGATAATATTGATCTGTCGCAAATTACGATTCGCGGTGCTGGCATGTGGTACACGACGCTGATCGGAGCGAAGTTTATCGGCAAGGGCAGTGACGTACAGGTGTACGATCTGTTGATTGACGGCGATCTTAATATTCGCGATGACGAAGCGCTTACGCATGCGTTCTATGGCGGTTATGGCACTGGCTCGGTCATCCAAAACGTGTGGGTAGAGCATTCCAAAACGGGTTTATGGTTGTCTAGAGTTAGGGGCGGTACGGAAATTACCGACGAGCTGCATATGGTTAACCTTCGCTTGCGCAATCTGATGGCGGATGGCATCAACTTCTCCGTCGGAACGAGCAACAGCTTGATGGAGCAATCGGATATTCGTTATCCAGGCGATGACGGCCTTGCGATGTGGTCGGCAGAAGGGCTCGCGAGCGTCAACAATACGGCGCGCTTCAATACGGTGGCGCTGCCATGGCTAGCGGACAACTTCGTTATTTTTGGAGGGCAAGACAATAAGCTTCAGGATAATATCGGTACGGATACGATCACGAACGGTGCGGGCATTGCCGTATCGACGCGTTTCAATCCGGTTCCGTTCACGGGAACGACTGTTGTTGAACGAAATACGCTCATCCGCACAGGCAGCGCCGATTCGGCTTATAACATCAATCTTGGCGCGATCTGGTTGTTCGCAGGCGAGAAAGACTTGAACGGTCATGTTATCGTTCGCGACAATGTCGCGCTGGACAGCACGTATGCAGGACTAATCGTCCATGGCGGAGGCTTTGGCGTCGATAATCTCACGCTGCAAAATATCGTCCTCGATGGCATGGGTACGAACGGCATTGACGTAACAGGCAATCTATCGGGCGCGATCGACGTTGATAACGTAATTGTTCGCGGCGAACGAATTCGAATGATTGCCGATGCCAATCCGAACTTTGCTTTTGAAGAGCTGAACGACGGTTTTGCCAATCTGCAGAAGCCATTCTCCATTAAGCTCGAGAATGGTGATGTAGGACCGCTACGCATGACAGCGGGAGAGAGGAAGGAACTGCAAGTGCTGGGTGCAGAGGGCGTTGACGTGACGGATGATGCGGCTTTCGCTATTGAGACTGCGAGCATTGCTTCGATTGGATCGGATCATGTGATACGCGCACGCTCTGAAGGGGTGACAAAGCTCAGTGTCTTGTTAGGCGATGATCTTCGCATCTATACGATCGAAGTTGAGGCAAGAGATGATGAAGGTCAAGGCGGTTCAGGGGGCGGCAGCATCATTACAGACCCTCCTGTGACAGAAACAGTCGATACGAAGCAGAATGATGCGAAGCTGACTGAAGCCGCTTCTGCGAATGAAGATCGCATCATATTTACAATTGACTCTGCCAAACCGAATAACGGCGTTTCGTTCTCTGGCGCTGCACTGCTTGAAGCTGGCAAAAAAAATGCTGATGCGGTCATCGTTATCGAACTTGACGGAGCGACATATGAATTGCCGTTGTCGTTCGTAATAAGTCAGCTTGGTACATTGACTCCGGAGGAACTTAGCAAAGTAGTCTGGACACTCAACATCAAGCCGGTGGAGCCAGCAATCAAGTCTGAGCTTGAGGAGAAAGCCGAAGAGCAAGGTCTCGAGCTTGTAGGCGAACCGATCGACTTCACGATTATCGTAACGAACGGCAGTACGAAGACAGAAATTCGCAGCTTCGGAGGTCGTTACGTGAAGCGTACGCTGACAGCGAAAGGCGACATTGATACGAAGGATGCGGTCGTGTTCGTCTATGATCCTGGCACAGGAAAATTCCATTACGTACCAGCTGTGATCGAATCGGCTGAAGGTAAGACGCATGCTGATATTAGGAGTATGAGCAACAGCATCTACGTGCTTGCGAGTAATGCGAAATCGTTCGACGATACGAAGGGACATTGGGCGCAGAGCGACATTGAACAGCTTGCCGCGCGGCAAATTTTAAGCGGAATTACGGCTTCGAGTTTTGCTCCGCAGCGCAGCGTGACGCGCGCAGAGTTCGCGACGATGCTCGTAAGAGCGTTAGGCTTGCATGGTACAAGGAATGGAGCGGGAATAACATTCTCCGACGTAGCGAAGGGAGCTTGGTACGAGGAAGCGGTTATAACGGCGGCAAGCTACGGTCTTGTAAAAGGAAATGCCGATGGCCGTTTCCGACCGCTCGCTACTATTACCCGCGAGCAAATGGCCGTAATGGCGGCCAATGCGCTGACTTTCGCAGCTAACGCTGGGCTTCAGGTGAAGCAAGGCGCTGATCCTTCGGACGCAGCAAGCTCAAGCTTCCGTGACGAAGCAACAATCCATGCCTGGGCGCTTGATAGCGTGAAGCGCGCAGCGGCAGTCGGTATTATAGTAGGCAAAGGAAAAGCGGATATATTCGCTCCGCTTGATTCGGCAACGCGCGCAGAAGCGGCTGTTATCATTAAGCGATTGCTGCAAGTCGTGCAATTGTTGAAGTAGTATCCAAACAAGAAGGGCTGCCTCCGAGGGCAGCCCTTCTTGCCTATACTTAACGTCTTCTGAGCTCAAAAAACTCGCAAGCGTTTCGTTTATGATACGTAATATCACTGACGCTCGATTGGGTAACGACGGTTGAATCGTCGAAGCGGACAACGACAGTGCTGCCTTCAATAATATGATTGTCTTGGAAAACACGGATTTTGAGCTGCTTCTGGATGACTTCCTCGAAGTCGCTATCGGTAAAGAGTCGTCGATTGACGGACATAAGTATGAACTCCTCCAGTAATAGATATCTAGCGTGCGTGTTTGTCTGCGATGTATGACTTGTCTAGTCTACAAGCGATAGCAACCACAGTCAAATAGGTGAGCCATAAAGGCAAAGCTAAGCGAAGAGAAGGGATGATCGTTATGATAAGATGGGGACAGCAATGATCGATTGATAGGAAATAGGGTTCGATAATGATGATATCGGGGTGACGTATGAAATTTTCAGTATTTACGGTAATGCTTCCAGATTGCTCGCAACAACGTACGCTTGAGCTGCTTCGCGCGAACGGATATGACGGCGTAGAATGGCGTTTCACGAAGACGGACCCGGCTAGACGCGAGGAAGCGCCTTCGTTCTGGGGCAACAACTTGTCCACAGTCGAAACGGATACGTCAGAAGCCGAGCTGTTAGAGCTTAAGCAATTGACTGAGGCGGCTGGCTTGGTCGTGCCGAATGTGGCAGCTTACATTGGCAGCGGCGACCTGGCGGCTACAGAAAACGCGATGCGCGCAGCGAAGTTGCTTGGCGCACCTTCCATCCGCATCGGCGTTCCGAATTATGACGGCAAACGCACTTACCAAGAGCTGTATGCCGAGGCTCGCACTTACTTGCAAGAAGCGGTATCTCTAAGCCGAACTTACGGCGTCAAAGGTCTTATTGAAGTTCATCATGGCAATATTGCACCTAGCGCATCGCTGGCCCGCCGGTTGGTTGACGGGTTCGACGCGAACCATATCGGAGTCATTTATGATCCGGGCAACATGGTGCATGAAGGCTTCGAGAACTACCAAATGGGACTCGAAGTGCTCGGCGAATATTTAGGTCACGTCCATGTCAAGAACGCGGTATGGCAACGCACAGATGCAGCGCTTCCGACAATCGGGAGCGGCGACCATGGCCGAATTTGGCAAGCATCGTGGTCGGCTGTTACGGCTGGCGCGGTACACTGGCCGCAAGTCATTGCCGCGCTGCGGGCAGTCGGTTACGACAGCTGGCTCAGCTTCGAGGACTTCAGTGGCTCTGCCGATTCCGAGACGCTGCTTCGTGACAACCTCGCTTATATCCGCTCATTGCTATAAGAGTTAATCAGAATGCAGACCGTGCAAGTGGGTCTGCTTTTTTTGTGATTAAGATAGGAGGGATTCTCCATATTTGAATCGAATGTTCATTGTGATACTTAATTAGATTAATATGGAGGCATGCAACAATGAAATTCGGAAAGAAGGCTTTATTGTTTATTATTACAATATGTTTATTGGCAATAACTTTTGCGATGCCAGTGGCGGCAGAAGAGGTACCAGAAGAGAATTACGAGGTTACGGCATCGGAACTTGTAGGTGATGGCGTGAGGACGATCACACGCGTATTAGAAGATACGCCAGTAACCGAAGAAGTTGTTATTAACTATGTAGGTAAAGGTGCTTTTGTCTTTTTCGCGGCAAAAATAGATACAAGCGCGATGCTTATCGGGTATCGTTCGGAAAAAGGGGTTCAGGTCTCAGAGGCTATTCCGTGGGAGAACGCTGGTATGGCAAAGTACGACTACATAGATAATTAAATTAATAGAGGTTAAGACGGGTCAAACGATCGACGAGATTTTGGGGGAGTACGGACATAATTTGAATGATAATCCGTTCACCGATACGAAAGCTAAGGAAGTCATTGCTGCCAACAAGCTGGGGATCCTGAACGGAAAAGGCAGCGGCAGGTTCGATCCTAATGGCAGCATTACGCGCCAAGAAGCGGCTAGTATGCTTACGAAAACGGCAATTAGTCTAGGATATGATGTGCGGGCCGATGCATCTGTATATGCCGACAATGATAGTATTGCGGAATGGGCGAGTTCGAGCGTAGACTTCGTATCCGAATTTGGAATCATGCAAGGGACGGGGAACAATAAGTTTTCACCGAAAGGTACGTATACACGCCAGCAAGCCTATATGACGATCTGGCGGTTGTATAATGCTCTAGAGTAGCACAACAGTATGGCAAACAGGATTTAGGCATGAGGCATTTGTATTCATGACTGAATTCTGTTTTTATTTTACAATTCTAAATAGTTACAGTATACTGTAACTAATACACTTTAGTGTAACAGAAGGAGAGAAGTATGGAGCAATATACAGCGAAGCAACTAACGGAAGTTTTGCAGAATGAGGATGCTGGGATGAATTTGCGAACGGTTCGGTATTATACGCAGATTGGCGTTATTCCGCCTTTGGAGACAGTCGGAAATAAGCGTGTATACACCGACAATCATCTGCATTATTTTCGTGCGTTATTGACGCTCGCGAAGAGCGGGGAGACGCTAGCCAGTATTCAGGAGCAGTTGAAGCAGCTGTCGATTGAGGAAGTCATTCGCATCGGAGAGAAGCTGCCGCTCTATCAGGCTGACCAGATGATGAGGCATGAGACTTATGTCATCAGCGAGGATGTAATTTTGTCGATCAGCTCTCGCACGTCGCCCGAGCTCAGGGGCAAAATCATTGAAGCTGTAGCAGGATTGGTCGAAAGGGGAGAACAGGGATGATCACGATACGTTCGGCGAAGTCCAAGATTGAGCATGCGGATGGGATGAACCATCTGCTCGTGCGGTTCGGCCCGATTCCTGATGCTGCTACTGCTCGTATTGTGATTGAACTGCCGCAAGGGATAAGCCGTAAAAGCAACTTATCTCGCTTCTATGAGAATGAAAACGGTGAAATTGTCATTTACCGTCCCGATCGGGCAGATGAATTCATTATAGCCATCTTTACGGATGAACCGATAAACTGCGGAAGCACACCTATTTTAGTTGCATTAATATACACGGATAAGCAAGGGTTGGAGCAGCGCTTCGAGTACGAGTATACAATGGAGGTCGTCCTTGAGGAACAAATGGATGATGTGCACATCGATGAAGAGATAGTTGCCAAAGTGCTTAAATTGGGGATTTCTGTGTATGATGACACAGAAAGTGATGGTCTAACGGACGAGTCAGCGATTACGAAGCCGATTCCAATTGCGCCAGGGCCTTATTCTGATCTGGAGAAAAAGTATCGAATCGAGGGCCGATAAGGAGGAGATTGCTGTAATGGAGCATACGTACCCATCTTTTTTTGCCAATAACCAAGGTGTTAGCCTTCATTATTATGATATTAGACCTGCCGCCCATGATGTGCGCCTGCCGCTGGTCGTTTGTCCAGGGCTGTCGGAAACAGCGGAAGAGTATTTGGAATTGTTGGAGACGGTTATATCGGTTTCCCCGAGAAGGTGCATCGCGTTATCCTTCCGAGGGAGAGGGCAAAGCGATACGCCAGACGCTGGCTATGACTTGGATGAGCATATAAGCGACATAGAGGCTGTTGTAAAGCAGGCGCAGTTGGAAAGCTTTCATTTGCTAGGTTACTCCCGCGGGGTGTCGTACGCTCTTGGTTATGCTCTCAAGCATCAGGCACAAGTGAATTCTCTGCTTATTGGAGATTATCCGCCAGAGCATCGGATGATGCCGCCTGAGTGGCCTAGCGCCTATATTAATGAGTATTTAATTCCTTTCGGCCGTACCGAGCATATTCGGGTCAAGGCCGTACAACGAATTCAGATAGAATCGACGTACCGCAATCTCGATGAGCGGATGAATATTCCCGTTTTAGTAGCGAGGGGATTAAAGGAGGACTCCATGATCCCTGACGGCGAGTTGGACCGTTACCTCAGAATGGCTGAGAATTTAACGGTTAGGGAGTATCCGGATTCGGGACATGATTTGAAAGAAACGAATGGCGGCCAGTATTATGGCGATATCGCTTTATTTTTGAATAATCTCGCATGACGCCCTTAGAAGAACGGCAATCTTATTGAATAAATTTCTAAATGGTATACAGCATGAGCCAAAATTCCGTTCCGTAGCTATCAAACGCAGCTAGCCTCCGGTATCCAGCCTTCGTATACAACGCGATTGCTCTGCGATTGAATGTCGCGACGCTGAGGCGCAGCCTCCGAGGCCGAAACGTCCCCACCGTATAATCGGTGACAGCTGCCAGGAAAGCTGAGCCTCGGCCTTGACCGACGAGATCGGGCCGCAGCCCAATTCCAATATCGATGATGCCGTCCCCGCCATACAGGCCGGCTATTTGTCCGCCGGGTACCTGCGCATGCGGTCCGAGGCAGAAGAAGCCGATCAGCTCGCCTTCGTCAGCCGTCTTTACCGAATAATAGCTGCCGTCCGTCAACTCCGAAATGACGCCCGGGCTATCGGCTATATCATAGAACGAGTATTCGCCATCGTATCTCCAATTACATATTTGTTCAGCTTCGGCATGCGCCAGCGGTTGTATGAGCATGACGCACACCCTCCTCGCTTCACTTTGGTTGGAACGTTATTATAAATCGTATGCTTCCATCCATAGTTTCAGAAACTTGAGCTTCCCGTCAAAATAACCGTCATCCTGCCACGCGCCCCACACCGCGCTATTGCCTGTATGCAGCCCAAGCAGCCATAGCTGCCTAACAGCCACGAATAACGGAATAGCGTCAAGATCGGCCTGACTCAACGGACGTTCCGCGACATAAGCGCTTAGAAATGCATCCCAGCATTCGTCTCCGAATTTCTCGGGATCATGTCTGACGTGCACGAGATTCCATAGGTACACAGACAGGTCGTAAGCGCGCCAGCCTGCTCCGCAGCAATCGAAGTCGAAGTGCGTCAGGCTGCCGTCGACTTTCTCGTCATGGAACACATTCCAACCATGCAGGTCGCCATGGCATGCCCCCCAGTCGTTGTCGCTTAACGTCAGCCGGTTCATCCTATCCTTCAACCGGACTGCCGCTTCTTGGACGAATCGGATATCGTCAGGGCGGTGTTGAAGCTTGGGCAACAGATGTTTCAGCGGTTCATTGAGCAGATGAACGCTGTCTAGCTGAAAGCGTTCATGGGACGAAACGAAGCCGTCCGCTGCAAGATGAAGCTGAGCTGCCGCCCGGCCGTAGTGTACGCTCGTCTTGGCATTCGCTATCGCGATGCCTTCGGCATAAGTGAACAGAACCGCGTAGCGCGTACCCTCTGAAGAGGCAATATAGGTAATGAGCTCGCCATCTTTCCGAGCAAGGGGGCTAGATAAAGGGATGCCTCCACTTTGCAAATAAAGCAGCAGATCGAGCTCATAACGAATCTCGGCTTCGCTCCGCCAATGTTTCTTATAGATGCGAAGCACGTAACGGCCTTGGTCCGTAACGACGTCGTAGGTATCGTTCAAGCCGTTCGAGACAAATCGGCTCGTGAGCGGTAGGCCGATATCGTACTGCTCGGCAATGGCAGTGAACAAGGCTTCTTTTTGAAAAACGGTATGAATGGCTGCAACGGTAATCATACTCTTTGTCTTCCTCCTATTACGTTTCTTTCGGTATGTTCTTATTCTAGCCGGGTCGGAAAACAAACGGGATATAAAAGATGATTATAGTCATCTTTTAATACAGATACAGCTTTATAGGAGCAGCTTACGCAATTCGCTGAGCGTTGTAATGGATTGGTAGGGAGCTATATCTGGATTAGAATCGAGCAACGGACGGTTATGGTTAATCCAAACGCCGCGAATGCCTATTTTCTGAGGAGCGGTAATCTCCCATTCGTAGTTGTCGCCTACCATCCAAGCCGCGTGCGGCTCTTCTACGCCTAGCCGCTTCAAGACATTTTCGTAAGCGCGCGGATCAGGCTTGCCAATACCCACTTCCTGCTCAATAAAAATATGATCGAACAGCGGTTCAAGGTTGAAGCGCTCGATCTTGTGCCGTTGCTCCGACGAGGTACCGTTCGTTAACAGCGCCAGCTTAATTCCTATTGTTCTGATATGCTGAATCGTTTCAATGGCATCCTCGTACAAGTAGATCGCTTCGTTTCGAACTAGTCCGTAATCTTGAGCGATTGCCCGTGAGACCGATGAACTGTAGCTGTTGAGGAAGGACAACTTTTGCAGAGCCGCATCGATAATACGCGTTCTCGCAGCGGTGAGATCCATTCTGCCTTCTCGGTGCCTCTGCGAGTCGCTCCAATACCATTTGGCCTGCGTTTTAATGGCACTTACTAATGCCGGTATATTACCCCTGTCATCGCTCTTCAAATGGATGCCGCAAGCTTGGAACCAGCAGGCGTCAACGTCTACTCCATGCTCGAAGGCTATAATCGTATCATCCATATCCATCAAAATCGCTTCAGGCCGCATAATCATCTATAACACTCCTATCATTAGTCCGCGAGTCTGTCTGATTCCATTATAAGGTAGAATAGCCCAGCCGCAACGGGCAAGCTGCCTTCTTTTTTGGCCGAGCCACGCATATGAATGGATATAGAAGGCGGACAGGGTGAAGCGGGAGGGGGCCTTGCACTTGGCAAAATGGGGAAGGAGAGGCTGGCGGTTTCGTTCATTCGGCGGGGGCATGTGGACGGGGAGGCCAATTAGACGAGTGAAAACGGTAAGCTGGGGCAGCAGCAGGCCCAGTACGCCGCAGACGAGCTCTTCAGGCGCGAAGTGGGGGTCGAGAACGGGGGCAAGCCGGGGAAAATGGGGCAAACGCACATCTTCTATTTCACTCGGTATCGGTGCGCGGAGCAGGAATAGCGGCGGCGCACCGCCAAGCGCATGGGGAGGCCGTCCGGCTAGGCCGCGTATGCGCCGGCGCAATTTTTGGCTCATTGCCCTTATTGTGATGACGTTGTTATCGATTCAATCGTTTGTATATATCGAACGGAACTTAAGGCCGCCGCTCATGAATATCGCTAAGATTCGGGTTAAGCAGGTTGCGACACAGGCAATCAACAAGGCAATTACCGATCAGGTGGCGAACCAGTCGGAATCAGAGAAGCTGATCGACTGGAAGATGAACAGCAACGGCAAAATATCCGGCTTCATTCTCAATTATGCCGAGCATATGAAGATCACGTCGCAGACGGTGTCTACCGTGGAGAACACGCTTAAGGATATGAAGGATATTCTAGAGCATATCCCAATCGGACATGCGCTGAACAGCGCAATTATATCGTCGTTCGGGCCGCGAGTACCGGTCAAGTTCGAGCCGGTTGGGGCGGCGAAGGTGGAGCTGAGCACGCGCGAGAAGGATGTCGCGATCAACATGGTATTGGTCGAGGTGTACATTCGCATTACAGCGGAGGTTACGATTATCATTCCATTCGATACGGAGCCTGAACTGGTAGAGACGGAGATCCCGATATCGTACCTGCTCGTCGTTGGAGATGTGCCGATGTACTACTACGACAATACAGGCAAGCCTGTTGGCGAATCTGCGGGGCAGGCGCCGAATATATCTGTTCCGTTATCTCCGGGATCCGGCGTTACGACACAAGGCGAGAACGGCGAGAATAAGGGTAGCAGCGGCAATAATGCGAGCGGGAGCGGGGCGGAGGGCAACGAAGGCTCGTCAGGCAATGCTTCGGGCGAGCATAGCAATAACGCCGGCAATACCGGCGCGGAGTGATGCCGTTAATAATGAGGTCGCCCCGGAGGGTTACTGATATTACGTTTGCCTGTATTACATACAGTCAAATCGTCGCCAATCGCTTGTTAAGTGACTTTTGAGTGGAAAATATACAGGTAAAACGCACATTGTAGCCCTCAGCAGTCTTTTTCCGTCCATTTGACTGCATAAAATCCAATCAAACTCTGATATTTTATCGTTCCTAGCCTTTTGATTGTATGAAATCCATTCAAAAACCTCGTGCACGACACGAAGGACCTCTAGACTGTCACTGCAAAGTGAAAGCCGAGGTCCTCTTTCTTTCGAGTAGTATTCGGTTCTAAGCAAAGGTCTCATAAGGTTTTGCTCTCTGTTTAAGATTCCGGATTACTGCCTGGATCTTAAGCGCTGCCTCTCGGAAGCTTCCCAGCGGCGGAGCATCGGATACGGGTCGAAAGACCATTCGATAAGCCCTCGATCGCTGTATACGCCGTAATGCAGATGCGGCGGGAACTTGCCTTGCGTACCGGGCTTGCCATAGCCGGAGCTGCCGACCCAGCCGATCACTTGACCCGGCTGAACGATCGTGCCGGCCTCCACTGTCTTGTCATAGCCAGACAGATGGGCGTAGTAGTGATAGAAATTGCTTAAGTCCCGAATGCCGATTCGCCAACCGCCATACGGATTCCAGCCTTTAATCTCGACTACGCCGTAGCAGGTGCTTCTAACGGGGACCCCGTGATTAGCGAAAATATCCGTCCCTTCATGGGTTCGCCTGCCGCCCCAGCTGCGTCCCGTTCCCCAGGTGTCCTTATAACTGTAATTGGTGCCTATCGGCAGCGGGAAGGCATGCTCGAACAGATCGAGCTTGCCGAAATGCTCGTAAATGCGGGCAAACTGTTGAATACGCTTGACCGCTCGGCCGTTCTGGTAATATTCCCATAACCCGATAGAGAAGTCCTCCTCCGTTGTGCCGAAGGCCGCAACCTTGCTGACAAGCGAGTAGAGAAGGTCAATATCGCTATTCCGCTCGACGATACCATTGCCGTCTCCGTCGCGGCCGATGCCGTTGAACCATTGGATCGATACGGGAGAGCTGTCGTCCATATCGGGATTTAGCGGTCCGGCCCATTGCTCCTGATCGATAAATATCCCTACCGTGCTGCCGAGCATTGGCCGTGCTTTTGGCTTCACCTTCGACATGGAGCGTTCATATTGGTCAATGGCTGCGAGCCAAAACCATGGAATTTGCGTAACGGTGCTCAGTTGATGATATAAGCTCTTTCTTGCTGCGATCAAATCCGCTTCCGTTGCAGAAGATGTCGGCTTGGCGGATTGCTCGGTTCGCTGCTGCTTGCTAAGCGAAGCCTGAGCGGATACACCGGGAACGGCAAGGAGCAGCGATGCGGCCGATAATGCTGCTTTCAGCAGAAAAGTCCTTTTCAAACGTTTCACCCTTTCCAAAAGCATGACGGAATAACGATATGTTTTGCAAATCATTGGTTTTTATCCGAAACGTGATATAATAAGCGAAGTGATTGTGGCCTTATACAACGAAAGTGAAAGCAGGTAATGCCGTATGAAACAACGTGAGAAATTGCAAAAGCCTGATTGGCTTCGTATAAAGTTGGCGACAGACGGCAACTTTGCCGAGATTAAAGAAATGATGCGCGGCAAGACGCTTCATAGCGTATGCGAAGAAGCGCGTTGTCCGAATATTTATGAATGCTGGGCGAATCGAACGGCTACGTTCATGATTCTTGGCGATATTTGTACGCGTGCTTGCCGCTTCTGTGCGGTTAAGACCGGACTGCCGACAGAGCTTGATCTGCAAGAGCCGGACCGCGTAGCGGAAGCTGCCGAGCAGATGGGACTTCAGCATTGCGTCGTGACCTCGGTTGCCCGCGATGATCTTGCCGATGGCGGGGCTTCGATATTCGCGGCAACGATTCGCGCAATTCGCAAGCGGATGCCATTCTGCCGCGTTGAAGTGCTTATTCCCGATTTTATGGGCAACTGGGATGCTCTGCAGACCGTAATGGATGCGAATCCGGATATCCTGAACCATAACATCGAGACGGTGGAGAGATTATCTAACCGTGTCCGTGCGAAAGCGAAGTATAGACGCTCGCTCGAGTTGCTTAAGAGAGCGAAGGAAATGAAGCCGAAGATACCGACGAAGTCGAGCATTATGCTTGGAGTAGGCGAGGAATACGAAGAGATTTTGCAGGCAATGGATGATTTGCGCGCAGTCGATGTCAATATTTTGACGTTGGGTCAATATTTGCAGCCGACGCCGAATCACTTGCAAATCGTTCGTTACGTTCATCCGGACGAGTTCGCGAAGTTGAAGGAAGAAGGGCAAAAACGCGGTTTCCGACACGTAGAATCCGGACCGCTCGTAAGAAGCTCTTATCATGCGCATGAACAGACGGACTCAGCTATTGCTGCGGATAAGATGGCAGTAGCAGGCTCTGCGAAGGAATAGTGTGAGGAAGTGTCTCTTGCTCCGGCGGAATGTAAGGGATGCGCAGAAGAGGTGGAGAAGATGGCTTTGATTCATATCGGCGGCAAATCATATGAGCTTGTTCATGAGAATAGAAACGGATGGAATCCAGAAGCCTTTCGTGATCGATACAGCGAGGTGTTGGAGCGGTATGACTTTATCGTGGGCGACTGGGGCTATAGTCAGCTAAGGCTGAAAGGCTTCTTCCGCGATTCCCACTCTAAGGCTACGAAGGACAGCCTCTACTCCGGTATGCCGGATTATATTAACGAATATTGCAACTTCGGCTGCGCTTACTTCATTCTGGAGAAGAAGGAATCGAGCAAGAAGGAGCCGGGAGATTACGACTTCGATGCGGAGGAACTGAAGCCAAGGGTCGATGCCAGAACGTACCGGATGCCGGAGAGCGCGGGCCGCTCGGAAACGGGAACATTGGATGAAACGGCAGCAGGCAAGGAAGCGGGAGCACCGGCACAAGAACGTCATGAACGACAAGAGCGTCCTAACCGGGGAGCTCATCGCCACGACAATAGCCCCCGTGAGCATAATCAACGCGAGAATGGCCAACGCGACAATGGTCATCGCAGCGGTGGCGGAAGCGGACATCCGCGCGGGGAGAAGGGCGAGCAGCAACCTCGCAAGCCTTACCGCGGCGGCAACGATCGGAACAAGAAGCATTCGCGTTCCGGTACAGCCGCTGGCGAAGCGGCGGCATCCGCAGAATCGCCTGCGAACCAACGGCCAAACAAAGACGCCGGACGCTCCTAAGGGAGTGTCTCGGCGTCTTTGTTTGTGTGATCAGTTCAATGTCTGTTAACGCTCGCCGGAGTCTAAGAATGCTTCTCGTACCCGATTCCAGAACGTGAATGGACGATAACGGGCGAAGCTGACTTTGCGGCTCGCAACGGAACAACGAATCGAGATAATATCGCTGCGCGTGATGCTTACATGGTCGATCGTCAGTTGGAGCTTCTGCTCCTTCTTCGATATGATATCGCAGTGATGATGCTGCGGGAGCATGACCGATGAGCCAAGCGTTCGATACACACGATTGTTAATGGATGCAATCTCTGCGATTTGCAGCGATTCGATTGAAGGGTGGACGATAGCGCCGCCGACGCTCTTATTGTAAGCGGTACTGCCTGAAGGTGTAGAGATAACGATACCGTCGCCGCGGAACATCTCGAACATCTCGTCGTTAATATTAATTTGCGCGACGAGTGTTCCATCGACTCCTTTGAGCGTGAACTCGTTTAAGGATAAATGATAACTCGTTTCGGTCGGCGTTTCGAGTTGAATCTCCGCAAGCGGATAGCGCACGATTCGCGGTTGTTCCGATGCCATCATGGCGACAAGCTCTTCAATCTCGTCTGCTTGCCAATCTGCATAGAAGCCCAAATGTCCGGTATGAACGCCTATAAAAGCGACATCAGCGATACGATCGACATATTTGTGGAAGGCATGCAGAAGCGTGCCGTCGCCTCCGATCGAAATGACGATCTCGGGCCTGTCGTCGCTGCGAACAAAATGTTTCTCCGCTGCAAGCTGATGAAATTTCTGAGCCAATGATTGCGATAAAGAATCGCCTCGATCAATAACCGCGTATTTCAAAGGTAAATCTCCTTCCGATCTGTTGCATACTTAAGATGATAAAGGAAATGTCGATTGAATTCAATGCGTGAGTGGGCTGGAAAATGGTCACTTTTTTATGCAGGTCCAAGCACATTCCATAGCAAGTAGACAAGTGCCATGGCTAGGAAGCTGTGCAGAAGCCTGGCCAGCAGGAACGGTCGGTAACGCAGATCGGTTTTGCTAAGCAGGCTGGCAACCTGTGCATGAACAGATAAGCCGCCCCATGACAGCACCCATGCAGCTATTGCAGCTTGATGAAGGAGCAGCGTATTCGCTGTCCCGGCTGCGCGCGATCCTAGCGTCACCTCGAATATGCCGAATACGCCCGCATCCGCTAGCGGTGCCGGCAGGCCTGCTGCCGCTAATAGAAATCGGAAGGCCTCAGCCAGTGCTCCGACGAGTCCTGCCCGTGTCAGCATCTCCATGACGACGGAGAAGAAGACGACGAGACCGCCTACGACAATCATAAGCCGTAAAGCAGAGCCTACTGCATCCTGCAACAATTGGCCGAAACCCCGTCCGTCGAGCAGTCTAGCCTCATGCATAGCTTTCAGGGCGGTATAAATCCGCGATGGGCGCCGGTTGCTGCCATCTGCTCTGACGGTCGGCCGCCTATATGCTGTCATTGGGGCATGACGGTCATGGAAACGCATCGTAAGTCCGATAAGCAGCCCACTGCCGTAATGTGCTGCTGCTAGCAGCGGCGCCAAAGCGACATTGTGGAAGAAGCCGATGGCTACCGCGCCAATCAGGAAGACGGGATCGGACGTTGTCGTGAAGGCAACGAGCCGTTCGCCTTCGGAGCGATTAATAAGGCGCTGTTCCCATAACTGCGCGGTTAATCTCGCTCCTACAGGATAACCCGATATATAACCCATTGCGACGACGAATGCGCCGTTGCCAGGCAGTCTGAACAGCGGGCGCATAAGCGGATCAAGCAGCTTGCCGAAGAAGTGGACAATGCCGAAGCCGAGCAGCAGTTCTGATATGACGAAGAAAGGGAAAAGCGCCGGGAACAGCACCTCCCACCAAATCGACAGTCCGCGCAGCGACGATGTCAGTGTCTCAGCAGGAAACAGAGTCATTAGCAGGGCGACACTTAATGCAGCGAACGCCGTTAACGATAAAGGATGAATGAAAGTGCGCAGCACGCTAGCCGCCTCCTTAGTATACGGTGAGAACAAGCATAGGAAAGGACGTTATGGACGAGTCGATTGATCCTCCTACACGTATATGCCGAAGGGTGGACATCCATCACTTGCAGGGAGGGAAAATAATTTTTCAAACACAAAGAAAACGTTTACATTTTGACGCTGAAATATGCTACAATAGAGCTACCTTTAAAAGCTTGGAGTGATGAGCATGAGTTATATCGCTGGCATCTTAGTCTGCGCGTTCGTCTATGTCATCCGAGAGTCGCTATCCTCACCTGGTGAAGAAGACTATTAAGGTATGTTTCGTTCTTATAATCATGAGTCCGCATATTTCAATGCGGGCTTTTTTTTCTATACTATTATCTATAAATGTTATACTAAGCATAAGGAAATGATTTTTTCTAAAATATAATTCAAAAGACCTACAATATGGAGCTGAAAATGACGATGAATAGGAATATAAGCCTTTATGAATTGATCGGCGGAGCAGGAAAGATTAGAGAGATGGTTGAGGCTTTCTACCCAAAGGTACAAGCCCACCCTTTGCTCGGACCGCTGTTTCCGGCTGATATACATCCGGTGATGGATAAGCAATATATGTTTTTGACGCAATTTTTTGGAGGCCCCTCGCTTTATTCCGACGAATATGGACATCCGATGATGCGAGCTAGGCATTTGCCTTTTCCGATTACGCCTGAACGCGCGGAAGCTTGGCTCGATTGCATGCGCAGAGCGCTAGCGGAGATTGGAGTAGAGGAGCAGTTGCAAGCGATCGTCATTGACAGGCTGTCCGGCCCGGCGCATCACTTTGTTAACACACTCGAAGAGGAGACGTGAGTTCAATGGAACCGCTCTATCAATCTAAGCTACAGTGTATTTGCTGTGAAACACCATTTGAGACATCAAGAGTGCGCCCGAGTTTCAAGAAAGCAATCGCTACAGATACTGATTTTTGCGGTTACTACAAAGCTGGCGTTAACCCTGATTTTTATGTTGTTCGCGTATGTCCTACCTGCGGCTTCGCTACGACTGAAAATGGTTTGGACAGGCTTAATGATGTTCAGAAGCGGAAGTATATGGAGGCGGCAGGAAGCCGGTGGGTACCCGTCAATTATGGCGGCGAGCGCACCGAGAAGGAAGCGATGGCTTCCTATAAGCTAGCGCTTATTAGCGCTCAGGCTGTCGGTGAGAAGGAACGTGTTATTGCCGGAATTTTGCATCATATCGCCTGGCTTTATCGATACGCGTCCAACAAAACGGAGGAACAGCGCTTTTTGCGTTTCGCGCTGCAATCCTATATCCGTGTCTATGAGGAAGAAGGCGCTTCGCTTAACAATGCGAGGTTGATGTACATAATCGGGGAGCTGCACCGTAGAATCGGAGAGCGGAATGATGCTGTACGATGGTTCTCCCGTGTAGTCAATGATAAGAAAATTGTAGATTCGGCAATGATTCGGGCAAGCCGCGAGCAATGGCAATTGATACGCGAGGAATCGATGCTGAATGGCGAAGGCGAGATTACCGATACCTCCGAGCAAGTGAACGGTGGCGGCATAGCTTCATTCGCATAAAAAATAATAAAGGCCGATCCCGGCGCAATCACTTTAGGTGATCTGTCGGAGTCGGCTTTTTTTGTCTTTATTTACGCCCGGGGAGAGCTCGATTAGCGAGCAAATAGTCACGATCAATGTCAACAACCGTTATTTGATTATGGCAGCATGGAAATACGAGCAGTCGTTTCTTGCCGTCTTGGATTAGCGTGATTTCTTCGGGACGAAGCGGAAGCAGCACATTTTCTCCATTGCAGAACGGGCAATTGGCGACATAGATATCGCCCATTATGATGTCATACGGCCATGTTCTCTCGAAAGGGACCATTAGCTGTTGCCGCTCTCGTCCGTTGCCGGACCTTCCTGCTTCGCAAGCTCGGCGAGCTTTTGGAGCAAAATATGTTTGGGCATATGCATGAGATGCTCGATCGGCACGCCAAGCTGTTTGGATAACTTAACAGCCGTTTCGGCTGATATTTGCAAAGGTTTAGACATGTATGATTCCTCCATTCAATATTCATTCAGCATTCCGCAGGGCCTTCACAGGACCACGATGCGGTTTCTTCTTATTAATAGGGATGTGGTAATATTAATATAAGTTATACACCGTCAGAGACATTTGCGCAAATAACAATGAGAGGATGATGGGCGTGGCAAAGCAATATCCGCTTACTTGGGAGCTTGATTCGATCTATAAGGGGGGCTCCGGTTCGGCAGCTTTTATGCAAGAGCTTAAAGGAATGGAAGAAGATATGGAGAGGCTGGATGCCGAACTAGCTGGCAATGCGTTATTGGATGCCGATAAGCTGGCACAGCTGACCGAGATTGTACAATCCGTGCTGCTGCGTCTGAGAGAGACGGATTCTTTTGTGGCATGCTTGATGGCTGCCGATGTCCGTGATACAGCGGCTAATTCGCTTAACGATAAGGTGAAGACGCTGTCTGCCAAGCTGATTGGCGTACTTACTCGATTTGACAATATGCTAAGAGCTTACGGGGACAGCGAGTGGGCAGCGTTGCTCGAACATGAGAAGCTGGCAGAGATCGCATTCAACCTGCATGAGCGCCGAGAGCTGGCAAAGCAGAAGATGGCGCCCGAATTGGAGGCGCTGGCAGGGGATCTGTCCGTGGATGGTTATCATGGCTGGGGCGATTATTACAACTTAATCGTATCGAGAGCCAAGTTTAATGATGTTGGAGCAGACGGGGAGAGCCGGACGCTTTCTGCAGGTCAAATGCATAATCGGCTGTCCGAAGGCGAACGGTCTGTTCGTCAGGCAGCTTTCACCGAATGGGAGCGCGTATGGTCGGAGCAAGCAGATTTAAGCGCCGAGGTGCTGAACCGCATCTCCGGTTTCCGCTTGAAGCTTTATGATAAGCGCGGTTGGGCGTCTGTGCTGCAAGAGCCGCTTCAGATGAATCGGATGAGCGAGGCAACGCTAAAGGCGATGTGGACGGCGATACAGGACGGAAAACAGTCGCTCGTTCGCTATTTGGAGCGGAAAGCGAAGCTGCTAGGCGTAGAGAAGCTTGACTGGCATGACGTGGAGGCACCGCTTGGCGCTTCAGCGCGAATTGTTCCCTATGCGGAAGCGGCGGAGTTCATCGTTGAGCAATTCCGCGGATTCAGCCCGGAGCTGGCCGATTTCTCGCAGGAGGCGTTCGCTAATGGCTGGATTGAAGCAGAGGATCGCCCAGGTAAGCGTCCAGGAGGCTTCTGCACCTCGTTTCCGAAGAGCGGACAGACGCGTATCTTCATGACGTATTCCGGCTCGGCGTCGAATATATCGACGTTAGCCCATGAGCTGGGGCATGCGTATCATCAGCATGTTATGAATGATTTGCCGCCTCTATCGCAAGAGTATGCAATGAATGTGGCGGAGACGGCATCGACATTCGCCGAGCTGATCGTGTCGGATAAAGCGCTTAAAACGGCAACGGACGCCGATGAGAAGCTTGGCTTGCTGGAGGATAAAATCCAGCGCTCGGTTGCCTTTTTTATGAATATACATGCACGCTTCTTGTTCGAGACCCGGTTCTATGAGCTGCGGAGAGAAGGACTTGTTTCATCTGAACAGCTCAGCAAGCTGATGGAAGATGCTCAGCGTGAGGCGTTCAGCGACATGCTGGGCGAGGCGCATCCTCATTTTTGGGCATCGAAGCTTCATTTTTACTTAACGGATGTGCCGTTCTACAACTTCCCTTACACCTTTGGCTATTTGTTCAGCGCAGGCATTTATGCAAGAGCGCAGCAAGAAGGGCCCTCGTTTGCGGACAAATATGTCGCACTGCTGCGGGATACGGGCCGAATGACCGTAGAGGAACTGGCCTCGGTTCATTTGGGCGTAAATCTTGAGGAGAGCAACTTCTGGAGCGAGGCGGTTGCCTTGACGGAGGAAGACGTACAATTATTCATAGATATGACCGAGAAATCGATAGAATCTAAATAGCTTATTACAAAAGAAAGCTGCCCTTATCGTAGTAGTTATGACGAGAAGGCAGCTTTTTGTACAATCAGAGATTAAATATTGTACATCATATATTAATGTGATATATTAATTGGCGTATAATAACGATATTAATAGTTAATATGAGTCATATAGTAGGGGGGAGTCCGATTCAGCTATCTTCGCGTCAATTGGAGTTAGTAGAGCTGGTAAAGAAGCATGCGCCGATAACCGGTGAACAATTAGCCGAATATCTCGGTGTAAGCAGGCCTACGCTCCGTTCGGATTTGTCGCTGCTCGTTATGTTGGGACATTTGGACGCCAAACCTAAGGTTGGGTATTTCTTAGGCAATGCGTACCGGTCGAGCAACGAAGCATTGCAGCAGTTAAGCGGCTTGAAGGTAAGAGAAATACAGGGCGTACCGGTTAACGTGCCGGATTCGCTATCCGTTCATGATGCAGTCATCACGTTATTTACTGAGAATGCTGACACGCTCCTAGTTGTTAATGAGAACAAAGGTTTTGCAGGTATAGTTACACCGAAGGATCTGCTCAAGATTACGCTTGGCAATGCGGGAGCAGCATCCATTCCCGTAAGTATGGTCATGACCCGTTACCCGAATATCGTAACGTTAATGCAAGATGATTCCGTGCTGGACGCGATACGCAAGATGTCGCTTCATCAGGTCGATTGCTTGCCAGTTATCATGCCTCGCGACGAGCAAGCGCCTCATCCGGAGATTGTAGGATGGGTATCGAAATCGAACATTATACGTCTGTTGGCCGACATTGCGGCGGCTCCGGATTTGGGGGAGCGGAATCTATGACACAATTGACTCAGCAAATCATATACGTATGCTCAGATGCGGTTGGGGAGACGGCTGAAGCGGTAGCGAAAGCAACCCTGCGACAGTTTTCGTCAGAGCATGTGAAGATTAAGCGCTATGGACATTTGAAGTCGGAGGATGAGATTGTTCGTATCGTAACGGAAGCGGCTGGGACTGGCGGATTCATCAGCTATACGCTCGTTCAGCCGGAGCTGCGGGAACTGATGAAGGAGGAATCGCTTAAGCAGGGCGTGCGCGCCGTCGATGTGATGGGGCCGATGATGCAAGCTTATGTCGATACCTTCGGAAGTTATCCGAAGCGTGAGCCAGGCTTGCTTCATTCGATAGATGATGCTTATCATCGCAGAATGGATGCGATCGAATTTGCAGTCAAATACGACGATGGCAAGGATGCGAGAGGCTTCGTGCTTGCGCAGGTCGTGCTGATCGGCGTATCAAGAACGTCCAAGACACCGCTTAGCGTCTTTTTGTCGCACAAAGGAATTAAGACAGCGAATCTTCCGCTCATGCCGGAGGTTAACTTGCCTGAGGAATTAAAGCCTGCGCCTGGACGCTTAATCGTTGGTCTGACCATGCAGCCTGAGCATTTGCTCGGGATTAGGACGGAGCGCCTTAAGACGCTGGGACTGCCATCTTCGGCGCAATATGCGTCACCGGATCGCATTATCGAGGAGCTGAAATACGCTGAGGATGTTATGAAATCGCTCAATTGTCCGATTATCGACGTCACAAACCGTGCAATTGAGGAAACGGCAGGCATCATTATTGAATGGCTTTACCGATAAATGGCTATACCGATAGAGATGGAGGGATCTGTATGGATAGAACGTTTGTAATGGTTAAGCCCGATGGGTTTGCGAGAGGCCTTGTCGGACGCATTGTTGCCAGATTCGAGGAAAAAGGTTTTAAGCTGGTTGACGCGAAAGTAATGCAAATAAGCAGGGAACTTGCCGAGCGGCATTATGAGCACCTGAAAGCGAAGCCTTTCTTCGACGAGCTAGTCGAATTCATCATCTCTGGACCTGTGTTCGCCATGATATGGGAAGGCAAGGATGCAATCAAAAACGCAAGATCGTTGATCGGAGTGACGAATCCGTCCGATGCCCTTTCAGGGACGATTCGCGGCGACTTTGCCATCGATGTGGCGAGCAACATTATTCATGGTTCGGATTCGGATGAGAACGCGGATCGGGAAATCAAGCTATTTTTCCAATAAGGATGAAGCAGTAGCAAGAGATATCCCGGAATATGAGCTTCAATGATTCCAAAAAGATAGACTGCTAGTGTTGACGAGTGGCAGGGGGATATGGTAAATTTTAACCAAAGTTAATAAGAGCAACCGCGGAAGCACCGTATATGACGCTAGAAATAGCGTTTAATACGGTGCTTTTTTGCGTTTGTTTTTCTCATCTGAAGAGGAGGTGTGCAGCTATGAAACGATATCAGCTTGCCGTAGCTGCGAAGGAGCAGGAATACGTAAAACGGCTGGCGGAATATGTTCGCGAGAGCCCGATTAGCCAGCAATGGCAATTGATCGCCTTCACAAATGCGCAAGCGCTGAAGGAGCATATCGAGAAAGGGTATTCGATTGATCTGCTTGCTGTGCAGCCGGGATTGTATACAGAACTGAAAGTCGGCATCGATGCTGCAAGACTGGAAAGAATTGCGACCGTTGCACTCGTCTCGAAGCGCGGAGAGAGCGTGGGTCAGCAGAAGGAACTGCTGCAATATCAGCCGTTGCCTGCGTTGCTTCAAGGCTTGTTCGATATGTACGCGGGGGCAGGTGCTGCTGGGCATTCATCTCCCGTTGGCACTGTGTTTGCTTCGAAAGAGGGCCCGAAGGTCGTAACGGTGTACTCATCTTCCGGGGGCACGGGGAAGACCGCGCTTGCTCTTCATCTGACAAATGCTGCGGGATCACAACAGTACCGCACGTTTTATCTGAACTTGGAGCGGTGGCATTCATTAGGGGGATGGCTCGGGCATGCGAATCACACAGGAACCCAGCTTGGCATGTCAGAGCTATTATACAAGTTGAAATCCGAACCGGAGCAAGCGGGCAAATGGTTGCTTGAGCATCGCAAGCGCCATTCGTTGCTAAAGGGAGACTACCTTGCGTCCTGCACGAATGCGGAGGATCGTATAACGCTAGGCGCGGAAGATGCAGCTGGATTGCTTGCTTTGATTAAGCAGTCAGGACAATATGATCTCATCATTGTTGATCTGGACGACGGTCTGGATGAGCTTCATATGAAGCTGTTGGAAAATTCCGATCAGATATTGTGGCTCGTAAGCGACGATGAAGGTGTTCTTGCAAAGCAGCGGCTGGCCTACCGCTATGGCGAGCAGAAGTGGGGACCGCGGTTTCAACGCATGGTTCAGAAGGTCCAATTGATTCACAATCGCGCGAAGACGAATGCGTTGCCGCCGACTGTTAATCGGGACGGCATACCGTATATGCCAATTTCATTGCCAGATGCGATGGAATGGAATAGCTATAGCGCGTCATCAGCTAAGCTTCTATCATCGCCCTCATACAGAGCTGCAGCAGGAAGGCTGATGAATTATATGCTGAGAGGCGGAGAGCAGCATGCGGTTAACGGATGAAGTGGTGCTGTCGCTCCGCAACAGCGTTCGTGCCAAGATCGATTTCAACGGCACCTTGTCTGATGATAGTTTAATGCGAATTGCTGAAGATACGGTATTCGAGTGGTGCACGAACAATCCGCTTACGGCAAATGAGAAAGTGCTGCTTGTGCGCAGGCTGTTCCATTCCTTCCGCGGGCTTGATATTTTGCAGCCGTTAATGGAGGACGCTTCCGTGACGGAGATCATGATTAACTATCATGCGGAAATTTTCATCGAGCGTCATGGGAGGATGACACTGTATCCCGTAGCGTTCGAGAGCAGGGAGCGGCTCGAGGATTTGATTCAAGCCGTAGTTGCAAGCGTGAACCGAGTCGTGAACGAATCTTCGCCAATCGTCGATGCTAGGCTCAAGGACGGCTCGCGGGTACATGTCGTGCTTCCTCCTGTCGCGCTCAAAGGGCCATGCATGACAATCCGGAAGTTTCCTGAGCAGCCGTTAACGATGGACCAGCTGATCTCATACGGCTCATTGTCAGCGGAAGCTGCAAGTTTTCTAGAGAAGCTCATTGTATCGCAATACAACATTTTCATAAGCGGCGGAACAGGTACTGGCAAGACGACCTTTCTTAATGCGTTGTCGCAATTCATACCGAGTGACGAGCGAATCGTAACGATTGAAGATTCGGCTGAGCTGCAGATTCGGACCTTGCCCAATCTCGTGTCGCTCGAAACGCGCAATGCGAATACGGAGGGCAAAGGGGAGGTTACGATTCGCGATCTGATTCGAGCTTCGCTGCGGATGAGGCCGAACCGAATTATCGTTGGCGAGGTGCGCGGCGGTGAAGCTTTGGATATGCTGCAAGCGCTAAATACAGGCCACAGCGGATCGATGTCAACCGGCCACTCGAATGGAGCGAAGGATATGATTGCGAGACTGGAAACGATGGTATTAAGTGCAGCGGATATGCCTGTACAGGTTGTTAGACAGCAAATATCGTCTGGGATCGATATTGTCGTTCATCTGTCGCGCTTCCGGGATCGAACGAGGAAGGTGACGGAAATATGCGAGATTCTAGGTATGGAGGGCGGCGAGGTGCAGTTGAATCCTCTGTTTCGTTTCCAAGAGGACGGGGAGAGAGATGGCAAAGTCATCGGCGAGCTGCGCCCGACAGGCAATATTCTGCTGCATACGGACAAGCTCGTTATGGCGGGTCGGCAGCAGAAAAGCGGGGAGGCTGTATGGACATGAGCGAGCACCCGATACGCGGTTTGCTGTATTGGTGTGGATGGGAGAATCATGTTCAAGCGCCGACTGTTAAAACAGCTACTGCTAGGCAATCAACACTTCCCGATTATCGGCATTATAGGCTGACCCATGGGCAATTTGCTATCGCTGCTATTGCCGGGGCGCTAGCGCTGTTCGGGGCTGTTTATCTGTTCTACCACTCCGTCATCATTGCCGCTATGTTCTCCTTGGCAGGTGTTATAGCACCTAGATATAGGAGAGCAGCGCTCCTGCTGCAACGGAAGGATAGGCTGAAGCTGCAATTTAAGGAGGCGTTGTTCTCGCTTGTCTCTTCGCTCGCTGCCGGACGCTCGATCGAAAATGCGTTTGTATCAACGCTGGATGACTTACGGCCATTGTATCCCGATCCACGTACCGAGCTGCTGATTGAATTCCAAATTATTAGCAATCGATTGGATCATGCCGAGCCGCTGGAACAAGCGCTCCGAAGCTTCGCGGAGCGGGCAGGCATTGACGAGATTACGCAATTCGCCGATGCGCTTGCTGCATGCAAGAGGTCGGGCGGAGATCTGATCGAGGTGATGAAGCGCACATCGGCGATTATCGGCGAGAAGCTGGAGACAGAACAGGAGATAGCGGTTATGGTCGCTCAGAAGCGGTTCGAAGGCAAGATTATGATGGCTGTGCCTTTCGTTTTTTTAGGATTTCTCAGCTTTGCCGCACCTGACTATATGGCTCCTTTATACAGCGGGCTCGGTTACTTGCTCTTGACTGCGGCACTCGGATTGCTGCTCTTCTGCTTCTGGATTATGAACAAAATGATGGATATTCGAATGTAGGAGGATGGGGCTGAGGTTCGAGGTGGATGTTCTAATTGCCGTTGTTTTAACTGGAGTATGGCTTTATATGGTAGGTGCAACCGGACTGCGTACGGTTTGGCTGGGCCTCAAATCAAGCAACGGAGCTTCGCGAAAGCATGGACCTGGCTTTCAAAGTCTTATCCTTACAGAACCATTCGTTCGAATGTTGGAGCGTCTTCGTCTGTTCGATACGATGCAGCTACAGATGGGCAGCTACCATATGAAGCTGGTCATTTTGAACGGCGCTGACTGGACGATCGAGCGAACGAAGACAGCCGCAGGAGGTGCTGTATCCATCGGATATGCGGCATTAACGGCTTGCGCCTGGCTTAGCTCATTATCCGGTGAGCGCGTACTAATGCTGATGGGTATCGTCTTCGGCGTCGTACTGCCGCTTCGCCAATTCGTTGATGCGGGACGTAAGGTAGAGCGCCGCAAGCAGGAGATTATTGCTGAGCTGCCTGACATGTTAAGCAAGCTGATGCTGCTTGTAGGAGCAGGCGAGACCGTACAACATGCTCTGGCAAGATGCCTGGACGGAAAGGAAGCAGGAAAGCACCCGTTGTATATCGAGTGGGGACATGCGGTAATTGCGCTGCGCAATGGCCATTCCTTCAGCTCGGCGATGGAGCGGTTCAACAGGAGATGCGCCGTGCAAGAGGTATCGGTATTCACAACAGTGCTGCTTCTTAACTATAGGCGTGGAGGAGAGCACTTCGTACTTGCCTTGCGTGAGTTGTCCTATACGCTTTGGGAGAAAAGAAAGGCGGTCGCAAGATCGCGTGGCGAGGAGGCATCCTCTAAGCTCGTATTTCCGCTAGTGGGAATTTTATTCGTGTTAATGATTTTAGTCGCTGCGCCGGCTGTTCTATTAATGTCTTAACAACAAACGATGAATGAGAGGGAGATGTACGATGAGAAGAATGAAAAATACGGTCCGCAAGTTTTGGAAATCAGAGGAGGGTCTTGGCACGCTTGAAATTATATTGATCATTGCAGTCGTTATCATTATTGCTTTGCTGTTCAAAGATTGGATTATTGAGCTAATCGAGCGGCTGATGGGTAAAGCGGATGACCAAGCAGATCAAATCTTCTCTTAAGCGAAGCAAGGTTCGTTCCATGTTAGCCAAGCCCGCGGCAGACATAGCCCGAAGCGAGAGCGGCAGCTTCACGCTAGAATCGTCCATCGTGATGCCGATGCTGCTCGCAGCTATTATGTTGTTCATCGTATTCGGTATGTATATCTACCAGAAGGTTGTCATTTATTACGCCGCCTCCTCTACAGCAGAGAGAGCCGCCTTCGCTTGGGATAATAGCCATCGCGATACAAGGAGCGGCATGCTCATGAAGCCTGAATATGACGGCTTGTATTGGAGAATCGGAGACAATCAAATGCTGCAAAGCTTGTTCGGTTTAGCCCGGGGAGGAGGCGGCGCATTAGTGGAGTTGTCAGACAGTCAAGGCGATGCCGGCGCTATAGAGGCTTTGCCGGAGCGCAAGCTGATGCAGGCAGCCGCTTGGCTGCGTGACGATGAGATTCATTACAAGGGGGAGCTTTCTTTCGCCCATGGAATATTGCAGAACGAAGTGCTAGTAAAGCTGAAGCAGCCGCTCGATCTATCATCCGGTGTGCGCCAAGACGGCTGGTTAGGCAGAGAGCCGAAGACCGTTGCTGCAGCTATTGTGGTCGATCCCGTCGAGTTCATTCGCAATGTCGATCTCGTACGTTATTATACGAGCCGGTTTCAGAACCGGAGCGGAGGTCCGGCGATATCGAAGACGAAAGCTGCTGAGGCGCTTGCTCCCTATCAAGATGCTGCCGCAGGAGCAGCTCCATGAAGTCCGTCTCACGGTCAGCAAGGAGGGGAAACGTGATGAGGAGGCTACGATTAAGAAATTTGGTTTTTCGAGAGGATGGCGCAGCAACCGTATTTGCCGTTATCGTTCTTTCCTCCCTGTTGTTATTTTTTGCTGTACTTATTGATTATGCGCGCATCGGGGCGCTTCATAAGCTCACAGAGGATACGGTAAGGTCTGGCGTAAGATCCGTCTTATCCGCCTACGATGCGGGACTCTATGAGCGTTATGGTTTGTTCGCTCGTGGAGGTACAAGCGGACAAACGATATTCGAACATGCAGTATCAGTGAACATGGAGGAAGAGAAAGGGGGTAGCAGCGGATTCAGTATCGTTGGCGGACAAGTAGAGTCAACAGATCTTCAGACTGCTGACGTGCTTGGCAGCCACGATATATTCGCCAGGCAGGTGCTGGAGGATATGAAATATAAAGCTCCGATCGACTTTACGCTGGAGCTTGTGGCGAAGTTCGCGCCAATGGCTGGAGAGATGAAGGAGGCTGCCGTCGCTGTTGGCCTGCTGGAGAGCATGAGGAGATTGTACGAGAAGCGTGAAGCGGCGCTTGCCCTTGTGCTGGCTATGCAAGAGCAAGCGGCCGCAGCGCTGGGCGGCAGCGGAATGGGCGAAATGATTCCCGTGAAAGCAAGTGGATCAGGCGGGAATGGAGATACAGTGGCTGCCATCGCAGGTGGGTTCGCAGCTTATGCAGCGAATGTGCAACATGATGAATCACTCCAAGAAGATGAGGAACCGCTGTATGCCGAGGCTATAGCCGCTTACGAGCAGCATGCGAGCTCGCTTGCAGGCAGTCTTCGAAGGCAGAGCACAAGCGTACAGCAACAGCACGCGAAATTAAAGGGCAAAGCGTTCCAGGAGCTTGAGGAGGCTAGGAAACTGAATGATGAGATGAAGCTTCTTGAACAGCAAGTGGATGCAGCGGCTAATCGATCAGATTATGACGCGGTAGGCAGCCATGCGGAGCGAACCGGCGGAGTACGGCTTCCTGACAGTGCCGCTTCCGATATTGAGGAGATTAAGCAATCGGCGAAGCAAATGATATTGCCTGACAACTGGTTTCAGCAATATAAGCTGGAGCTGGAGGGACAGAATGCGGCAGCAGCCGCATTCGACATGGATGCTGGCAGGTTCCAATCGAATGTATCGGCGGCAATATCAAGGCCTGTTGCCAGCAGCTCTAGCCAAACTTTAATGTCGGCTGTTGCTGCAATGAGGCTGTCTTACGGGGAGTATGAGGAGAGCTACGTACAGCCGGCGACTATTATCGGAAAACGAAGAGCGTTGCTCCAAGACGCCGAGCTGAATAACCGATTGAAGGAGCAGGAAGCGAAGGCGCAGTCGCTATGGCAGCAAGCTCGAAATATGCTTGATGGCTTCGGATCCGTTCCGCAGTTGGAGGAGCATATCAAGTTATACGAGGAGATCCAGCAGAAGCGGGACGATAATTTGAAGTTTAATCAGAAGCAATCTGAGGCGGCGCAATCGACGGTAGACAATCAATCTGGCGAAGCGCATGAGGCTGCAGAGCGGTCCCAGCAATTCATAGGCGAATTGTTCACAGGCATGTCAGGCATGCTTGAGCGATCACGGGATACAATCTATTACGGCGAATATATCGTAGATCGCTACACGGTGTTTGCTCCGCAGAACCTGAGGGCCATGCTTTTGAACGGTGATACGGCGGAGCTCTCGCAAGCTGCATCGTTCCATAATCAGGAGGCTGAATACGTTATCTATGGTTTTCATAATCCAATAGGAAACTTAGCTGCCGCGTATGGGGAACTGTTCGCTGTGCGTATGGCGATTCGAACGATGGAGGGGCTTATTCAGAGCCGGTCGCTAGGACATCCGCTTCTTATTTTATCCGCTGCGCTTATTTATGGTCTTGAGAAAACGATCGAGGATATGATTGCGTTCACGGAACGCGGCTCGGCCCCGCTATCCAAGTATGTGAAGACAGAAGTATCGTACATGGATTATTTGCGGCTGTTCATGCTTGTTCATAGTGCGGATCAAGCAGGAATGCTATCCCGTATGATCGCCGTTATCGAGCAAAATACAGGCACTGTGCTGTCGGCTACGCCTTCTGCGGTTACTGGTGAAGCGAAACTATCGATGAAGCTGTGGTTTTTGCCTGGTGCCATGCACATGGTGGGGAAGTTCGGATTATTGGAAGGAAAGGTTGTTGGCAATCGTTATGAGACTATACAAACAATCGGCTCGTCGTATTGATAAGGGGAATACGAGATTTAATAGCGAGCAGGGTTCGATTGTTGTAGAAGCTTCTTTTGTCATGCCGCTTATACTCATTTTATTGCTTGTTTTTATCGTCCTAATTCGGCTATGCGCTGTTCAAATGGCTTTGCATGCGACTGCTTCGCAAGCTGTTCGTCAGATTGCTGCACATATTCATCCAATTGACCTGGCTCTTCAGCAAGCAGCTGCCGTGAATCCGCTTGAAGCGGCATCGCCGCTACCGAAGAGCAGTTGGGGCGATATTGCGTCAGAGGCCGCCGAATGGCTTCCGAATCCAGCTGGCGGTTTGATTTCATCTGCGCTTCGAGGAGATTGGAAGCCGCTGCAGGATATGGCGGCGACGGAGCTCGGACGCTCCGTTGTAGAGCCAATATTGCGCGAAGCTGCCGACCAGGCGATCCTTGATCCAAAGCGAATAAGACTAAGCCATCTATCATTACCTGATCTATCGAAGGAAACCGAGCCCCTATTAACGATGTCGGTTGAATATGAGTTTCCGCTTAAGCTGCCGTTCTACGGCAAGCCGATCCTACTCCGGGATCAAGCGTCCGAACGAGTATGGGTAAGTGATGCCGCCGCTGCTGCTTATGGTCATGAAGCAGAAGGAGAGGACATCATACCGCTGCAAATTGTGTCTATCGAGCCCTCGCCTCTGCGGCCAGGGAGGAAGGCAACGGTTGTCGTCAAGACTAACCCAGGCACTTCCGTTTCGCTGGACGTTATATACAAGAGCGGGCATAGCAAAGCGAAGCACTTGGGCGCAACGACAGCCGATGAAAGCGGGTATGCGACATGGACTTGGCATGTATCGGGCAATACGACGCCAGGCAGCTGGATGCTGACAGCCACGGCAGCAGCTCAGCAGGAGCATAGCGTGTCGCAATATTTTGTTGTGGAGAAGGCAAATGGGGATTAGGAAGGAGTGGTTGTGACGTGGACGCAGTGACAATTATAGCAGCAGCGATCCTTCTTGCGGCGGCATTCATTACGGATATTAGCAAGCAGATCATACCGAATTGGTTAACGATCCTATTTTTTGGCTGCGGCTTTCTGTTTCATCTGATTGCGGACGGCATTCAGGGCGGAGGGATGTCCGTTGCCGGCGCGGCAGCCGGTTTCATCCCGCTTCTTCTTCTGCATTTGGCCAAAGGTATCGGAGCGGGCGATGTTAAGCTGTTCGGGGCGCTAGGCGCATGGGTAGGTGTAGGCAATGTATTGGAAGTGCTGATGTATTCGATCCTGTACGCGGGATTGATCGGCATCGCGGTTGCGGTCATATATCGTCCGTTCAGCAGCAAGCTAACGTTCGGAATGACAGCCTTACTCGTACCAGGCGAGGAGCCAAAGAGGAGGCAATGGCTGAAATTTGCAGATTCGGGTCAAAAGTTTCCATTCATGCTCGCTGTCGCTCCTGCAGCGATAACCGTATGGATGATGTTAGACTGAAACGGAATAGATCGATGAGTGGAAGGAGGAAGCGGGAAATGCAAAAGTTTAGAATTGATTTCTCTATGAATCGCGGACATGAAATGCTGATTGACACTGAAGACGGAATTCAGCGGAGCAGTCTCGATGACATCGAGCTTCATATGCTGCGAGGCGAGAAGATTCCATATTTATTGCCTGTCGACTGGTTCGAGCTTGACGGGATGGTAACCTTCCGATACGTGCTGGATGGTTATAAAATGCTGCTTCATCGGCTTCAATTAGGAACGCTTACGATGCAGCAATATTATTCGCTTGTGCTAGGTTTAATCGATGCGCTAAGCGAATGCCGCCATTACATGCTTAGACCGGAGGGCTGTCTGCTGGACGAATCATTCATCTTTATTGGCGAGCAGCTGCATGATGTGCGCCTAGCTTACGTTCCCATTCAAGTTTCCGATAATGAAGCTGCCACAAGCAGCGAGTTAATGTCGCTTATCGTACGATGGACATCCTACGTGGATGTACTGGACGGCGAAGGCTTAAAGCGGATACTGCGCCAATTGAGCAGCAACAAGTGGCCGCTGGCAGAGCTGCGGACTACGGTGCTCGAGCTAATTGGCGGATCATCGGCAGTTGGCCATCATCCACGTATTGCTCAAACAATTTTGAGGCCTCCTCAGTATGAGGAACAAGAATATGCTTCAGGTGAGACCCGTTCACGGCAGGAGGTTGTATTCCAAGAGCAGGCGCGGCCAATGCCGCCACAATTGTCGGAGCGACTACATATCAGGATGGATACTGAAGATGAGGAACTTTTCACACAGCAACAGATAGCGAACGTGAATAAATTTAAGTGGATAGCAGCTGCTATTACACTACTCGCAGCAGCTTGTATATGGCGTTTTGTTTATCTTGCATCGCCATCAAACCAAAGTATGCTTATAAGCGTTGCTATGATGCTTCTATTAGCAGCAGTCGTTATCGTTGTATGGAAAAGGAATGTCCGCATATCGATTGAGAGTGAGGATATGGATTTAAATTTGGATCAAGAGTCCGCTTACGATGAAACCGGCGCCGCTTCCGAATTTGAAGCCTTATCCCAGCCGCAAACACTACATAACCGATACAATCATTTACTTTCTGCAAGTACGGGCGATAGCCAGGTGAATCGCAGTGATACAGCTGAAGCAACTAATCACCTTCCCATGAAGCCGGGTGCCACCAAAACGGGGCTTCTAGAGAAAATCGCCACACCAGGCATGGAACCGACGGTGCTCCTTGGAAAGTCACAGAAGGAGACGAAGGTTGAACTTGCAGCAAAGCTGTATCGTCGTTGGCAAGGGGAGGATAATGTAATTGAATGGGCGGAGCCTATGCTAAGGATAGGAAGAGCAGGGGATCAAGGAGGGTATGAGGAGCTGGCGAGCGGTATATCTCGTATGCACTTGGAATTCATGTATTCGGAAGGCGAGAGGGTGGCTAAGGATCTTGGCTCAAGTAACGGCAGCACATTAAACGGTGAACCAATGATACCGTATAAAGCATATAAAATAACCGACGGCGATAGGATACAGCTTGCAGGTGCAAACGGGCCTATGTATGAGTTCCGACTTGAATAGCGGAATCAGGTATCTTATTTGCGGGCGAAAATAGCGTTCAAACAGCTCTCAGCGGTTGGATACTGAAATGTGAATCCGAGCTTCATTGATTTGCGGGGAATAGCATGCTGACCTTCGAGCACAAGCAATGACATTTCACCAAGCAACGTCTTCAATAGGAAGGAAGGCACGGGAAACCAGTGCGGCCGTCCCATCGCTTTGCCGATGGCCCGTCCGAACTCATCGTTGCGAAGCGGCTCTGGAGCGGAGGCATTAACAGCACCGCTGATGCTGTCATTGTCCAAGCAGAACAGCATCAGCTGAACGATGTCGTCGACATGAATCCATGACAGCCACTGCTTGCCGCAGCCAATTCGGCCTCCTCCGAACAGCTTGTACGGAAGCGCCATAAGCGGGAAAGCCCCTTCCTTGCGGTCTATGACAAGGCCGACGCGCAGCTTGACTAGCCGTTCAGCAGCAATGGAATCTGCTGCGAGTTCCCATTCCTTAACGACACCCGACAAGAAGTCGGTAACATGAATAGGGCTATTCTCGTCGAACTCCCCGTCCAGCGACATCCCATAGGCGCTAATGCCGGAAGCATTGATAACGACCTTAGGTTTATGCGCAAGCGAATCATATAGAGCGGCGATGCGGGCCGCTGCAGTGAGACGGGATTGCAGGATACGCTGCTTGGCTGCTGCCGTCCAGCGCTGATTGATCGATTCACCGGACAGGTTAACGATCGCATCGATGCCCTCCAGTAAGGAGGGCTGCTGCGCTATTTGGTCCCAAGTTACATAACGGGAAGTTTGAGGCGAACCGTTAAAAGATTCATTACCACTGACAGTACGTGTAATAATGACGACTTCATCCGATCGAGCCAGCAGCGCCTTCGTCAGCGCTTTGCCAATAAATCCAGTTCCTCCGGCGATCGCAACCCGCATCGTTACCGCTCCTTTAGTTATCTAATGCAATGCTGGACAGCCACAGTTGCTTGTTGTTGCTGTCGATTTCTTTCTCCGTATACTCGAATTTCACTTTCGCTTCTTCCGGCAAGGCGTCAATAGCCGCTTTTTGCTCTTCGGTTATTTGGAATACCGCTGCGCCTGATGCCGTTACAATTTCTATAGAATGGGTGTCTACGATCCCTGTGAACGTGCCTGTGTCTGACTTCGTCTCGGACACATTCGTTTCGCCCTCCGAAGTATTCTCATCACCGTTAGTCGCTGCATCGTTATTGGAATTATCCGAGCCTTCTACATCAGGATCGATCATGCCGTTTCCATCCGGCAAATCTTCAACCTGTTGAGGCGGAGTGTTGGTTGCATCCGGGATTTCGCTTCCTGTTTTGGCCGAGTTGCCTCCTCCACATGCGGTTGCGGCAAGCATGACGGCTAGCAATAGAGCGCTTGCGGCCACTGATTTCGTGCGTTTATTGCGTTTCGATGAGTTCATCAAATGAACCACCTCCTGAAGTTTTTATATAGGTATGTACCCATTTAAACGAATGTTGAACGGCATTGGTTACATTAATTTTGTGAGAACGTCATTCGGGAACAAATGAAGAAAGCCGCGAAAGCGGCTTTTCCTCATTTATTGAGCAAATGTTTATAAGGGGCATAGTCGATGCCCTTGCGGTCAAGAAACGTAACAAGACTCCGGTAATCACGTTTTGGCGTTGCGCGTATGTATCCTTCGATGCAGTGGTCGCGCGTAACGGAATTAGCGCCGTGTTCGATCGCTACTTGGCCGATCTTGGCTGCGATGGAATGTTTAGCTATATCGCGAAAGGCGCTAGGAACAGGGGAAACAAGCTCGTCCAGCAGCGACTTGGAGTCATCGTTCCACATGCTGCGGCTGCGCTCGACCCAATAGTTTTGCCAATCGAGCTTGGACTTGCCGTCCCGCATCGGAAGCACCTTCAGAAATTTTCGAAACATGAAAAATCCGCCAATCGACATAGCTCCCACCATGACAACAGCCCAAAAGACAATAAAATACATAAACCAATCGGGAGTACCCTTCATCGTCATCCTTCACCTCACAAACGAATTATACCGTATTCCTAGATTTATTTCGACATTCCTTGTAAAATAGGGAGGATCAACGAAAAAGGGGCGTTTAAAGGATGCTAAAAATAGGTTCCCATGTATCGTTTTCGGACAAGGGTCTGCTTAATGCGGCTCAAGAAGCAGTATCATACGGTTCAAGCACATTCATGATCTACACCGGAGCGCCGCAGAATACGAGGCGCAAGCCGATTGATGCGTTATATATTGAAGAAGGCAAAGCGGAGATGGAAGCGGCGGGTATTAATGAAATCGTCGTCCATGCTCCGTACATCATTAATTTGGGCTCGTACAAGGAAGATACGTTCGAGCTCGCGGTCAACTTCCTGCAGGAAGAAATCCGCCGTACCGATATGATCGGCGTACGCAATATTGTTCTTCATCCAGGAGCTTATACAGACAAGGATGCCGAGTTCGGCATTGCCCGCATCGCGGACGGCCTTAATCAAGTGCTTGAAGGCACGAAAGAAACGAACGTAAATATCGCACTGGAGACGATGGCCGGCAAGGGAACGGAAATCGGCAGAAGCTTCGAGGAACTAGCAGCGATTATCGATAAAGTGCAAAATAACGATCGTCTGACGGTTTGTATGGATACATGCCATATGCACGATGCAGGCTACGACCTTATCAACGATCTCGACGGCGTGCTGGAGAAGTTCGATCGCACTGTAGGTTTGAATCGCGTAGCCGTCGTCCACGTTAATGACAGCAAAAATCCGGTCGGCGCTGGCAAAGACCGTCATGCACCGATTGGCGCAGGCTGGCTCGGACATGATGCGATTAAGAGCATCGTGCATCATGAAGCGTTGCAAGGCCGTCCTTTCATTCTTGAGACGCCATGGATTGGCAAACAAGACAAGACAGAACGTCCGATGTATGAGGCCGAGATCGCGCTGCTCCGCGGCGATGCCCGCGCACGCTTCGGCGAATCTTTCTTTGAAGACGTAGAACGTCTGCATCATTTCTTCGGAAAACAGGAGATCGATCCAAGACTATTCGTGCTTTCGACTTGGGAACTGCTGAAGAACGACGCGAAGGCGAAGAAAGCCGATCCGCGCGAACCGATGGAGCGTCTGTACGATCTCGTGCTAGCGGACAACCCGCTTTCTTCATCGTTGTCGGAGGAACAAATCAATCAACGGATTACAGCTTGGTTCGGCGGCAAGCATCTGCTTGCTACGGTATAAGCGATTCTAAATATAAAGAGCAAAGGAAGTAACCCAAGATGTCATCACAAGCCAATCAATCTCAAAGTGCGGCATCATCAGCCGATAAGAGCGGACGCGCGCGTATGCTGATCTCTTGTCCGGACCGTCCGGGCATTGTGGCTGCCGTTTCGCATTTTCTGTATGAACACGGAGCTAACATTGTTCAATCCGATCAGTATACGATGGATCCTGAGGGCGGTATGTTCTTTATCCGCTTCGAATTCGTTCTGAATGATCTGGATCGCGAGCTGCCGATACTGGTCGAGGATTTCGCCAGAGTAGCCGATCGTTTCGATATGAAATGGCATACGTTCCGCGCAAGCCGTAAGAAACGCCTAGCTATCTTCGTGTCGAAGGAGGATCATTGTCTATTGGAGCTGCTATGGCAGTGGAAGGCAGGAGATCTGGATGCCGAGATATCGATGGTTATCAGCAATCACTTGGACATGCAAGAATTGGTCCAATCTTTCGGTATTCCGTACCATCATATTCCGGTAACGGCAGATACAAAGGCGGAAGCGGAGAAGAAGCAGCTGGAAGTCGTTGCCGATAAGGCCGACATCATCGTGCTTGCCCGCTATATGCAAATTATTTCGCCGAAGTTCATCGAGCAATTCCCGAACCGTATTATTAATATTCACCACTCGTTCCTGCCTGCATTCGTCGGCGGCAAGCCGTACGCACAGGCTTATACGCGCGGCGTTAAGCTGATCGGCGCAACTGCTCATTATGTAACGGAAGAGCTGGACGGCGGACCGATCATCGAGCAGGATGTCGAGCGCGTAAGTCATCGCGATAACGTGAATGAGCTTAAGCGTATCGGACGCACGATTGAGCGTGTCGTACTTGCCCGCGCCGTGAAGTGGCATATCGAAGACCGGGTCATTGTACATCACAACAAAACGGTTGTATTCAATTAGTCCGATCATTTTAGGATGGAAAACAGCCATTCAGAGTGATACAATGTTCAAAGTTGTTTAATAGGCTTAAGAACGTATCGTTCATCGTAAGTTGTGAAACGATAACAAATTAGATTCAACTATTAGGAGGAAACAGGAATGACTGTTACACAAAAATCGATTGACCAATTGTCGATTGATACGATCCGTACGCTTGCGATCGACTCGATTGAGAAAGCGAAATCCGGTCACCCAGGCATGCCGATGGGCGCTGCGCCAATGGGGTATCAATTGTTTGCCAAAAATATGAACCACAACCCGTCCAACCCGACTTGGGTTAACCGCGATCGTTTCGTACTGTCGGCTGGACACGGCTCGATGCTGCTATACAGCCTGCTGCACCTATCCGGCTACGATCTTCCGCTTGAGGAACTGCAAAACTTCCGTCAATGGGGCTCGCTTACTCCAGGTCACCCAGAGTACGGCCACACAGCTGGCGTAGACGCTACGACAGGTCCGCTTGGACAAGGTATCGCAATGGCTGTTGGTATGGCAATGGCTGAAGCTCAGCTTGCAGCTACTTACAATAAAGAAGGCCATAACGTAATTAACCACTTCACATACTCCATTTGCGGCGACGGCGACTTGATGGAAGGCATCTCCCATGAAGCAGCATCGTTCGCTGGCCACCTTGGTCTTGGCAAATTGGTTGTTCTCTATGATTCGAATGATATTTCCCTTGACGGCGAATTGAACCTGTCCTATTCGGAGAGCGTTCAGAAGCGCTTCGAAGGTTACGGCTGGCAAGTTCTTCGCGTTGAAAACGGCAATGATCTTGGCGCACTGTCCAAAGCGGTTGCAGAAGCGCAAGCCGATCTGTCCCAACCGACTTTGATCGAAGTTAAAACAGTTATCGGCTACGGCAGCCCGAACAAAGGCGGCAAAGGCGGCCATGCAGGTCCTCACGGTTCTCCGCTTGGCGCTGACGAGACGAAGCTGACTAAGCAAGCTTACGGCTGGAACGAAGAGCACCAATTCCACGTGCCTGACGAAGTGCGCGCACACTTCGCAGAAGTGAAAGCTAACGGCGAGAAAGCCAACGCTGCTTGGGACGCTGCTTTCGCTGCATACAAACAAGCTTTCCCTGAGCTTGCTGCTCAATTCGAGACAGCAATCGCAGGCGAACTGCCTGAGGGCTGGGACGCTGCGCTTCCTGTCTACACGACAGAAGACAAGCCAGTATCGACTCGCGTCGCTTCCGGCAACGCGCTGAACGGTCTTGCAGCTAACGTGCCTAACTTGGTTGGCGGTTCGGCTGACCTTGAGAGCTCGACAATGACTCACTTGAAAGGCTTGACACAATTCAAGCCAGGCAGCTACGACGGCCGCAACATATACTTCGGCGTTCGTGAATTCGGTATGGCTGCAGCAATGAACGGTATTGCGCTTCATAGCGGTCTGAAAGTGTTCGGCGGTACGTTCTTCGTATTCACCGACTACCTGCGTCCGGCTATCCGCCTTGCTGCTATCATGAAGCTTCCTGTCGTATACGTGCTTACGCATGACAGTATCGCTGTCGGCGAAGACGGCCCTACCCATGAGCCAATCGAGCAGCTCGCTTCGATCCGTATCATTCCTGACCTGACAGTTATCCGTCCGGCTGATGCGAACGAAACTTCCGCAGCTTGGGCTTATGCAACGGAAAACACGGATGGCCCTGTGGCACTCGTTCTAACTCGTCAAAACTTGCCTATCCTTGAAGGAACGGTTAACAACGTTCGCGAGAACCTAAGCCGCGGCGCCTATGTCGTATCCGACGCTGCTAACGGCAAGCCGCAAGCTCAAATCCTTGCGACAGGTTCCGAGGTTCAATTGGCAGTAGCTGCTCAGAAGGCGCTAGCAGAAGAAGGCATTCAAGTTCGCGTTATCAGCATGCCGAGCTGGAATCTGTTCGAGAAGCAATCCAAAGAGTACAAAAACTCGGTATTGCTTCCTGACGTTAAAGCTCGTCTTGCCATCGAAATGGCTCATCCGTTCGGTTGGGAGCGTTACACTGGCGATCAAGGCGACATCCTTGCGATCGATCGTTTCGGAGCATCGGCTCCTGGCGACCGCGTAATTAAAGAGTACGGCTTCACAGTTGAGAATGTCGTTAGCAAAGTAAAAGCTTTGCTGTAATAGCGATTTCTGCGCATTAGCAATCGATAGATAAAGGAGCTTACAAATACGATGTCCCAATTCGAAAATGTAACAGTCGTCAAAAAAGCGAACGTTTATTTTGACGGCAAAGTAACAAGCCGCGTAGTCGTATTCCCTGACGGAACGAAAAAAACGCTTGGCATCATGCTGCCAGGCGATTACGAGTTCGGAACGGATTGCGTTGAGATTATGGAAATCCTTGCCGGCGATCTGAAAGTGCTGCTTCCGGGCGAAACGGAATGGCTTCACATTCAAGGCGAAGGTGAATTCACTGTACCTGCGAACACGAAGTTCAAGCTTCAAGTCGCTACGGTATCCGACTACTGCTGCTCGTACATCTACGAGTAAGCCGAAGTCATGCAAGAAAGAGGGCTGCACGCTTAGGCGTGCGGCCCTCTTCTTCGTTTGATGGACGGTGAAGCCGCAAAATTCGATTTTTCGTTACAAAGAACGCTGCAATCGAATTGTTTCCGCCCTTCGAATGGGATAAAGTTAATGGAAACAAGATACAGGCTAGGAGGCTTACCTTTCATGAAACAAAAAAACTATACACCGCTTATCGCGATCTTATCGGTTGTGCTTGTCGCCATCATCGCCGTGCTGTTCTTCTTGCCGGCTTACGACGGCGAAGTGCATTTCGACGTGACGATATTGCCGCTGCTGAATGCGATCTTCAATTGCTTTACCTTCATAGCGCTTGTCGTTGCCTTGACAGCTATTCTAAAGAAAAACGTTCGGATGCACAAAGCGTTTATCTTCGCCGCGTTCGGCTCGACGACGCTGTTCCTGGTCTCTTACGTGACGTACCACTACTTGACGGAATCGACCAAATACGGCGGCGAAGGCATTCTTCGCTCGATCTACTTCTTCGTCCTGCTGACGCATATCGTGCTCGCAATCGTAGTCGTACCGCTTGCTCTCATGTCAGTCGTAAGAGGGCTGTCGATGCAGGTAGAGAAACATCGCAAAATCGCAAGATGGACGATGCCGATCTGGCTGTATGTAAGCTTCACCGGGGTTGTCGTATACCTGATGATCTCGCCATATTACGCTTAACACACCAAAAAGGGGTTGCCTTTGGTCGATAAAACGACCAAGGGCAGCCCCTTCTGCATATTCAATTAGTCGCGGCCGTTCAGCTTGCGTCCGATCCATTGCTCGTAGGCTTTGCCTACGCTAGCCATGTCGAGTGCGCCGAGACCCATGGAGTCGCCCACTTGGAATAAGCTCTTCGCTGCTTCCAGCATCGGCGTTGGCACTTTAAGGCTGTCCGACAATACCGACGACAACCGCAGATCCTTCAGCATAAGCTCCAGCGAAAATTGTACGTCGTAATTGTCCTCAAGAATTTTTGGACCTTTCAACTCCGCTGTACGGCTCGCCGCGCCGCCCGACTGCACGAGCTCGATGAACGCTGCGCCGTCAATGCCGCCTTTGGAAGCAATAGCCATACCTTCGACGAGCGCGACGGCATTGATGCCGACGATTGTATTATGAGCCAGCTTAGCGGTTGCGCCGCTTCCGCTTGCCCCCATCGGAATGACTTTGCGTCCCATAGCCAGCAGGATGTCTTCTACACCCGATAAAGTCTCGTCCGCTCCGCCGACCATAAATACGAGCGTTCCGCCTTCGGCTGCCGGCTTGCTGCCCGTTACCGGAGCATCCAGGAAGCCGGCTCCAAGTCCTTCGGCAGTTGCCGCAAGCTCCAATGCCAGCGTTGGCGAAATGGTGCTGCTGTCAATCAGCGTCATACCGCTGCGGACGGCTGCGAATACACCGTTCTCGCCCCAGTATACTTGTCTAATCGCATCGTCGTTACTGATCATCGTAATAACGATGTCCGATGCAGCCGTTACTTCGTAAGGAGAGCTAAGCTCGGTCGCGCCAAGCAGGGTAAGTTCTCCTGCTTTGCCTGGCGTACGGTTATATACGCTCACTTGATGGCCTTTGCGCAACAAATTAGCTGCCATACCGATACCCATTACGCCTAGCCCGATAAATCCGATTTTTTTCATGACGATTTCCTCCGCTCCAAAATGGACTTTTCTGATCAATTATACATCTACTTCGAAAAGTTTTCATGGTTTGCGAGCTTGTTTTTATATGGTAAATCCGATATTCTAGAGGCTAAGTTGAATTAATGTTATCATAAACACGGTTTGTGTACATGCTTGACCAAAACCTAGGAGGTCTCAATTTCCATGAGCAAAACAGTAAAGTTTGACTACAGCAAAGCGCTGACTTTCGTCGGTCAGAACGAGCTTGATAACCTGGCGGGCGCGGTACGCCTCGCACATGACCAATTACATAACGGCACGGGAGCAGGCTCGGATTATTTGGGCTGGATCGATCTTCCGACCAATTATAATAAAGAAGAGTTCGCTCGCATTAAGCAAGCGGCAGACAAGATCAAATCCGACTCCGAAGTGCTGATCGTTATCGGCATCGGCGGTTCTTACCTTGGCGCGCGCGCGGCGATCGAGATGTTGTCGCATTCGTTCTATAATATTTTGCCGAAGGAAGAGCGTAAGACGCCTCAAATTCTGTTCGCAGGCAACAACATTAGCTCCAACTATGTGACGCACCTGCTGCAGCTTGTTGAAGGCCGCGACTGGTCGATCAACGTCATCTCCAAGTCCGGAACGACGACTGAGCCGGCTATCGCATTCCGCGTATTCCGCGCTGCGCTTGAGAAGAAGTACGGCAAGGAAGCAGCCCGCAAACGTATTTACGCGACGACAGACACATCCAAGGGCGCTCTGAAGAAGCTGTCCAATGAAGAGGGCTATGAATCGTTCGTCATTCCTGACGACGTAGGCGGCCGTTACTCCGTTCTGACAGCTGTTGGCTTGCTGCCGATCGCTGCAGCCGGCATCGACATCGACGCCATGATGCAAGGCGCTGCCGACGCATCCAAAGAATATGCCAATCCGAACCTCGCAGAGAACGAGGCTTACCAATATGCCGCAGCACGGAACGCGCTCTATCGCAAAGGCAAAGCGACAGAAATTCTCGTTAACTACGAGCCGGCGCTTCACTTCGTATCGGAGTGGTGGAAGCAGCTGTTCGGCGAGAGCGAAGGCAAAGACTACAAAGGTATCTTCCCAGCCGCCGTTGACTTCTCCACGGATTTGCACTCGATGGGTCAGTTCATTCAAGAGGGCAACCGCAATATTTTCGAGACGGTGATCCAGGTGAATGAAGTAGCCGAGCAAATTACGATCGAGCATGATTCCGAGGATCTTGACGGACTTAACTTCTTGACGGGCAAGACGATGGACTTCGTTAACAAGAAAGCATTCGAAGGAACGCTTCTTGCTCATACGGACGGCCAAGTGCCTAACCTGATTGTGAATATTGCCGATATGACTCCATACTCGTTCGGCTACCTCGTTTATTTCTTCGAGAAAGCTTGCGGCATCAGCGGCTACTTGCTCGGCGTTAATCCGTTCGATCAACCTGGCGTAGAAGCGTATAAGAAGAACATGTTCGCATTGCTTGGCAAACCGGGCTTCGAGAAAGAAAAAGCGGAGCTGGAAGCACGCCTGTAATCGGCTGCTGCCAATAGTTCCAGCCCATGCTGAACAACTATCGGACGGTCAGAAGCGAATCAAGCGCGGAGGTCGTCATCAAGAAGTCCCGATTCATCGGTTATGCGAAGCCGGTGGAGACGGAGGAGGAAGCGATCGCCTTTATTGATGAGATCAAGCGGCTGCATCGGCAAGCGACTCATAATTGCTCAGCTTATATGGTCGGCGAGCGCGATCAACATCAGAAGGCATCCGACGATGGCGAGCCTAGCGGAACGGCGGGCAAGCCAATCCTTGAAGTCATTAAGAACAAAGGATTGAAAAATGTAGCCGTTGTCGTGACGCGCTACTTCGGAGGCATCATGCTCGGTGCAGGCGGACTTGTCCGAGCCTATACGGATGGTGCTGTGGCAGGAATCGAGGCCGCTGAGGAAATCGTATACGTGCTGCATAGAGAAGTGTTCGTGGATGTCGATTATACGTGGTACGGCAAGCTCGAGAACGAGCTTCACGGCCGAGGGACGCGAGTCGGCGGAACAGACTTCACCGATCGCGTTATCGTCCGCTGCCTGCCGGAGGAGCATGAAGCTGAAGCGTTCATTGCGTGGATGACCGATCTGACGCAAGGTCAGGCCGTGATCAGCGAGGGTGAGAGCCGGTACTTCATTGAAGGCGAATAACATAGGGAAGGAGCATTGGCGGCAGCTTGTCGCCTCTGCTCCTTTTATTACATCTTTTGCTATAAGTTTTCGGAATGAATTTCATCAGAAATTGTTAATAAACCATTGACTGCGACCTTAATAGGATGCTACATTAATAATACCTAGTAACTTAATAGGAATTATGTTTTTTTGCTTTGCTACACCTACGGTACGAACCGATGGTCTGGAGGTTAAGTCACAGTGAATGCCATGTTTCGCGGAAAAGGATGGAGCTTTGGTTTTCGGAGCGCCATTATGCTTTATTTTGTTATCCTTATCGTGTTGCCTATTGTCGGAATTTATACGCAGTCGTTCTCACTGGGCTGGCTTCCTTTTTGGGAAAGCGTTTCCGACCCGTTAGCTTTGAAAGCCGTATTTCTAACGATCAAGCTTTCGGTAATTGCGACTATTATGAATGTGTTTCTAGGAACGATGATCGGCTGGGTGCTGATCCGCTACCGCTTTCCGGGGCGCAGACTGCTTAACAGCTTGGTCGATTTGCCGTTTGCATTGCCTACGGCAGTAGGCGGGCTGATGATTTTGCTGCTGCTTGGTCCGGGAAGTCTCGTTGGAGGTTTGGCTGGCAAGCTAGGCATCGAGATTGTTTTTCATGAACCGGCGATCGTTGTTGCGATGCTGTTCGTGACATTCCCGTTCGTAATCCGGGCGATCCAGCCGCTGCTTGAAGAGCTGGATAAGTCGGAAGAGGAAGCGGCTTATATGCTGGGCGCATCTCGTGCCAAGACGTTCTTCAGCGTTATCTTTCCTTCGATGCTGCCGGGTATATTAAGCGGAGCCATGCTGGCTTTCTCCCGCGCACTGGCCGAATTCGGCGCAGTCGTACTCGTAGCTGGCAATATTCCTGGGAAGACGCTTATTGCATCGGTATATATTTTTGGAGAAATCGAGAGCGATAATCCGCAAGGCGCGGCGGCCATATCCGTCATGCTGCTGACGCTGTCCTTCCTTATTCTTTGGACCGTTAACCTCATTCAAGCAAGGAGGTCGGGACAATGAGGGTAAGAAGGCTATGGATTACGCTAACTTATATTGTATTTGCACTGCTGCTAATCGCTCCGCTGGTGAAAATTTTTACTGGATCGTGGGCAGATGGGTGGAGCGGCTTCATCGAAGGCATTAGCCGGAAGCAATCGCTGCATGCCTTAATGATGACGGGGATTATTGTAGTTATCGTTACGGCGCTTAACACGGTATTCGGCATTATGCTGGCGTTGTACCTCGTACGTGCCGAATGGATCGGCAAACGAATGAAGCGTCTGCTTAACAGTATCGTTGATTTACCGTTCGCGGTATCGCCGGTTATCGGAGGCTTAATGATCGTTCTAATTCTTGGCCCTAACACTGTCCTAGGTACCTTGTTCGAGGACGCAGGAGTCAAGATTGTATATGCGCTGCCGGGTATGGTGCTTGCTACGCTATTCGTTACGTTTCCGTTAATGGTGCGCGAGGTCATGCCGGTGCTGCAGGAAATCGGCTCACAGCAGGAAGAGGCGGCCTCGACGCTTGGGGCATACTCATGGTATACATTTTGGAAGGTAACATGGCCCGCTATTCGCTGGGGCGTTATCTATGGCGTCGTGCTTACTGTAGCGCGGTCGCTTGGCGAATTCGGCGCAGTATTGGTCGTCTCGGGCAACATTATGAACAAAACGCAAACCGCTACTACGCTCGTCTATCAGGATGTTGAAAATTTCAACGTTGTTGCCGCCAATGGCATCGCGCTTGTGCTTGCGGCCTTCTCTGTAGGACTGCTGCTATTGATGGAATGGGCGAAAAAACGAAAGGAAGTGCACTGATCCATGCATATTGAAGTGCGTAATCTTGATAAGAGCTTTGGCGATTTTCACGCCGTGCAAAATGTTAGCTTCGAGATTGAAAAAGGACATCTCATCGGTTTGCTAGGACCGAGCGGCGGCGGCAAAACGTCGATTCTGCGCATGCTGGCGGGACTTGAGACGCCTTCCTCCGGCGACATCCTGTTCCATGGCAAGCGTGTCAATGATCTGCCTCCACAGGAGCGCGGCATTGGCTTCGTATTCCAGAACTATGCATTGTTCAAACATATGACCGTATATGATAATATCGCGTTTGGCCTCAAAGTAAAGAAGCAGTCGAAGGAGCAAATTCGCGAGCGCGTAATGACGCTGGTCGAGCTGACCGGTCTCAAAGGTTTCGAGCATCGTTATGCGCATCAGCTATCCGGCGGTCAACGGCAGCGTGTTGCGTTCGCTCGCGCGCTGGCGCCTGAGCCTCAGTTGCTGCTGCTCGATGAGCCATTCGCCGCAATCGATGCCAAGATCCGTACGGAGCTTCGTACATGGCTGAAGGAAATGATCGAGCGTGTCGGCATTACTTCGATCTTCGTAACGCATGACCAAGAAGAAGCGATTGAAGTTGCGGATGAAATTATGATTATTAGCAAGGGCAAGCTTGAGCAGAAGGGGACGCCTTGGGAAATTTACAAAAATCCGCAGACACCTTTTGTTGCCAGCTTCATCGGCGAGTCGACCATCGTTGAAAATGTTGCGAAGCTCAAAGGCTTCGAGGATGCGAGCAAGGTCGCCGGCACGAAGGCGCTTATCCGACCTGAGTATATCGAGATCGGCAAGCCGGGCGAGATTAGACTCGCTTCCGCTGCAATGGACGGCAAGGTGAAGCACATTCACTTCCGCGGCAGTGAATGGATGGTCGAGCTGGAGGTAGGCGATACGAAGCTGATTACGTACCGCTCGTTGGAGAAGGAAGTTCTGCATCCTGGCGATGAAGTTAGCATCCTCGTCCATCGTGCTTATTTGTTCAACGACAATCAAAGCTGGATTGAAGAGAACAAGCTGAAAGTCGATCCGATGCCGATTCATATTTAACACGGGGTCTAGACGAACTAGCCTTTCATCTTAGCAGAAAGAGTTGTATGCGAACATGAAATTATACCTGACAACAAGCCAGCGACTGATCGCTTTGCTATTGACTGCGGTGCTGCTCATTACAGCAGGCTGCAGCAGCAACGGGCAAAACGATCCCAGCGCTGAATCTTCCGTACAAGACGGCGATGTAACGCTTGTAATCGGTGCATATTCGGTTGTTAAGGACGCCTTCGGAGATATTCTCCCGGCGTTTCAAGCGTACTGGCTGGAGAAGACCGGCCAAAAGGTATCCTTCCAGGAATCGTATGAAGCATCAGGTACTCAGGCGCGTGCGATTGCAGGCGGCTTCGAGGCGGATGTTGCGATTATGGCTATGGAGGGCGACCTCGACAAGATCGCTGATGCCGGGTTTATTACGGAGGATTGGAAGAAGCAAAGCAGCGGCGGCATGATTACGAATTCGATCGTCGTTATGGGGACGCGCGAAGGCAATCCGTTAGGCATTCAGGATTGGGACGACATCATTAAGAGCGACGTTAAGGTGCTGTATCCTAATCCGAAGACATCAGGCGGCGCTCAATGGGATATTAACGCGATCTACGGAGCCGGTCTGAAGAAGTCGGAGCAGGAAACAGGCTCGAAGGATCCTGAGTATGCGAAGAGCTTCTTGAAGTCGGTGCATGAGAATGTGGAGTCGCTTGATAAGAGCGGCCGGGCGTCCATGGCTGCCTTCGAATATGGAGTCGGCGATGTCATCGTGACATATGAGAATGAGCTGTTATCGCGGATTAAGCAAGGCGTCAATTACGATATCGTCATTCCGTCCAGCACGATACTAATCGAGAACCCGGCTGCGGTCGTCGATAAGAACGCCGATAAGCACGGTACGCGCGAGCTTGCTGAAGCGTTCATTGCTTACTTGCACAGCGAAGATGCTCAGCGGGTTTTTGCGGATTACGGCTTCCGTCCGGTGAACGAGGCGGTCGTTGCTGACACGGCTAACCGATTCATCGTTCCAGAAGGACTGTTCGACGTTTCGTATCTCGGCGGCTGGGCAGAAGTGAAAAAGACGCTGTATTCGAAGAAGGGCGTCTGGTATCAGGTGTTGGCAGATTTATAGTGAAATGCACAGGGAACCTCCTTTCAGAGTGCTTCGTCCAGAATGACGGCGCTCCGAGCTGAGGTTTCTTTTCTTTGCAGTTCCTTGCTGCAACCTTCCGATTCAAAAGACCGTCTACTAGAGCAAAGAGGTGATACGGAAGTATGCCGAAGAGATCTTATCGAATGGTGCTAACGGCAATTGCATGGGTTATGCTCGTTTTCGTGCTTGCCGGCTGTTCAGGTGGAAGCGAGCCGCCCCTTGCAACTATCAAAGAAGGCAAAACGGATATAAAAGCTTATCAAAGCAGTTACTGCTGGGGCAATGTTTGCGCCGATTATGCGGACGCGGAAACGATGCTGAAGGACGAACCGGCAACAGTGGTGAACAGCGGGGCGGCCATTTCGATTGCTTTCAAGATCAGCGCGAAGCCATCAACGGTGAGCTTAACCCAATTCAAGGACGGCAGGCCGACTGAGGTGCCTTTCTCGAAAGGCAAGATGACAGCTCCGACGGAGACAGGCGTCTACTACTACAACGTGTTCGCCAGCTGGGGGAACGGCAAACTGACGAAGGGAGACACTTCGGCTGCGTTTGCGATCGAGATCAAATAATTGGCGGAGCAGAGCGAAACTTAAAGAGCCGGCTAAAGGAGAGTTTCAAGAGCTGATCAGCTCTTGAAACTCTCCTTTTTTCTGCTGGTCGCCTATTTTTTATAGTGAACGGAAAGGGGATTTAATCCATCTAGGCGAATAATAATACATTGCTATTATTCAATTAAGCGTCGCAGTTCGTGATAACGGAGTTGAGTTGATGGTTAACAGTCTCATTTTTGTCGTTATTTTAACGGTTATCATTCATGCTGCCGAAACTTTGTCATATTCGGTTCGCTATGCGGGTGTTAAAATGAATAAGATCGCGGTAGCGTTATCACTGACGGGCATAATCGTACTCATATCGAGAACGGCTAATATGCTGCAATCTATCAATACCGGACATTTCGTCGATCATGCGAGGACGGATGCATCCTTTGATATACTTGGTTACTTCAGGATTGTATTGTTCGCGGCCTCCATTGGAACGTTAATTGCGATAGCGTTGTTTCCGACGTTCGTTCCGCTATGCGGAAGAATTATTGCCCGGCTGGAGCTGACCGGCTCGATACCGAAGCTGCTGTCCAGCGTTACGATCGGACAGTTGAAAAATGCGAAGCGTTTCATCAGAAGACCGCGCATCCGGCTGCGCTCTTTCCGCTATTTGGGCATTCCGAAGCGATTTATTTTTCTCAACATTGCCGTCACGGCCTTCTATACAGTTGGTGTTATATCTGCGTTGTACGCAGCCCATCTCGCCCCTGCAATCAGCACGACTGCTTCGCAAACGTCGGGCATTATTAACGGGATAGCGACGGTGCTGCTAACTATATTTATCGACCCGCAATTAGGGCTCATTATGGACAAGGCAACGAAGGATGAGAACGCAAGAAATCAATTAGGCAAAATATATACGCTGCTTATGGTATCCCGCTTCTTCGGCACGTTGCTCGCGCAACTGCTCATTATACCTGCTGCGTATTTGATTATCGCATTCGTAAAGCTTATCTAAGAAGGAGAGTACGCAAGTGGAAATGAAATTATTTACGATCGATGAAGCGAATGTGCTGCTGCCCGAATTAAAGCAAGAGCTTTATAAGCTGCAGGTGCTCATTGACGATATTGACGACCGTTACTTGGATTTGCAGACGATCAAAGCGAAGCACAACCTGTCTCCAGGAAAGCGCGGAACGATGATCGACCCTTATTTTGAACAGGAAAGTCAGCTTGATTTCATGAGAATGGAAGCCGAGCTTCAGATAAGCAATTTCACTCGCAAGGGGGTATTAATAAAATCGATATCCCCAGGCTTATTGGATTTTCCAGCCATACTGGAAGGAAAGGAAGTTCTGCTGTGCTGGAAGCAAGGAGAAGAGCATATATCGCATTACCATGGCTGGAATGAAGGCTTCATGGGTCGAAAGCCATATCCTTGAGGGCAATATCGCAATAATGTTGCGAATTTCGGTCATTTGTATTACGATTAGATTGTAATAATTCTAAAAACTAAGCTAGGGGTCAGGACAGGATAAGACGGTATCTGTATCTGCTTTGCTAGATGTAATAAGAGGAGGTATCCTGTTTATGTTGAACGTCACAGCAGAAATCGATAAAATCAATCGTCATTTGATGGCGAAAGGATATAAGTTAACGACTCAACGCGAGATTATATTGCGGGTATTGCTGGAGAATGAAGAAGAGCATCTGAGCGCAGAGGGCGTATTCATGCTCGTGAAGGCAACCTATCCGGACATTGGCCTTGCTACCGTATATCGGACGCTAGAGCTGCTTGCAGAGCTTCATATTGTTGAAAAAATGAACTTCGGCGACGGCGTAGCCCGCTACGACTTGCGCGATGCGGACAGCGAGCATATGCATCATCATTTGATCTGTGAAGTATGCGGCTCGCTGCAGGAAATCAAGGAAGACTGGCTGACGGAAATCGAGGAGCGAATCGAACGTGAATTCGGCTTCAAAGTGTCCGACCACCGTTTGGATTTTACGGGCACCTACAAGAAATGCAAAAACAGCAACGGCACTTGCAAGAAAACAGGCAAAGCCGTTTCGTAAACAGCATTCAAGCACATATTAGGGGCTGGAAAGGCTGAGTACTCTTTGCAGAGTCTCAGCCTTTTATTCGTTTCGTCATGCGGCGTTACATTGTCATACCTGGTTGTTACACTAGAAGAAGGAAAGTTAAGGAGGAAAAGCTATGGAACTTGGATTTAAAGGGAAGTCCGCTATCGTAACCGGCGGCAGCAAAGGAATTGGATTTGCAACTGCATTGCTGCTTGCTTCGGAGGGAGCTGAGGTTGCCATTGTTGCAAGAGACCTTATCGGCTTAGAGGCCGCAGCAGAAGAAATCTTTGCCAAGACGGGCAAGAAGGTGCTTACGATCAGCGCTGACGTCTCGCAGCCGGAAGCAGCGGCGCATGCGGTAACAAGAACGGTCGACACATTCGGGAGAGTGGATATTCTCGTCAATAATGCGGGCACGTCGGCAGCTCGTCCGTTCGCCGATGTCGGCACGGAAGCATGGTCTTCCGATCTCGATCTGAAGCTGTTCGGAGCGATTCACTTTGCTCGCGAAGCGCTGCCTTACTTGCGCGCTTCTGGACGCGGAGCTATCGTGAACGTAACGGCGGTCGGAGGCAAGACGCCCGGAGCCTCGTCGCTGCCGACGTCAGTAAGCCGCGCGGCGGGGCTGGCCCTGACCAAAGCGATGAGCAAAGACCTTGCCTCGGATAACATTCGCGTCAATGCGGTATGTATCGGACTTATTCGCAGTGAGCAGATCGAGCGGATGTGGCGAAGCACGGCACCTGAGCAGTCGTGGGAGCAATTCGCTGCTGATCCGAAGCATCGCATTCCACTTGGCCGTATTGGCGAAGCGCGCGAGGCTGCGAACGTGATCGCCTTCCTCGTATCAGATGCCGCATCCTTCGTAACTGGAACGTCGGTTAATATTGATGGCGGAATCGCACCCGTATTGTGACTTAGAATCAATTGCAGGAGTGCGCCGGGCGGGGATGTAGAAGCTCGGCGCATTTCGTTTGTGAAAAGGACAGATTTGTCCAAAGATGAAAAGAATACCTATACTGGAATGTTTCTAATCATGTATACTGTATAGAGGTCTTAAGTCCTGATCATTCGCTAGATTTCGACAGCAGATTGATAGTTTTCGACTTAACCGAAATGAGGGCAAACGATGGAACATATTCATGGATCTTACGACAGTTTACTTGTTATATTCTCTTACATAATAGCGGTTGCCGCTTCTTATACAGCACTTGATCTGGCAGGCAGAGTCAGCAATGCCAAAGGCAGCAGCAGACTCGGATGGCTTTCATTCGGCGCTGCCATTATGGGCAGCGGCATATGGTCGATGCACTTTGTCGGCATGCTCGCTTATTCGCTGCCAATCACAATTAGATATGACATTGTTATTGTGTTCGTCTCCGTCATAGCGGCGGTTGCGGCGGCATTCATTGCGCTCTACGTGGTAGGCCGCAATCAGTTAACGATACGCCAACTGCTAACGGGCGGTTTATTGCTTGCAACAGGCATATCGACAATGCATTATGTCGGAATGTCGGCCATATTAGTCGACTTATCATACGATCCGCTCATGTTTACATTATCGATCGTCATAGCGATTGTGGCGTCGATTGCGGCACTTTGGCTATCGTTTTATTTTCGCGGGGGCGAGGAAAGCAATGCAGGGTGGAAGAAGCTGGGAAGCGGTATCATAATGGGCGCGGCAATTGTGGGCATGCATTATACAGGTATGTTCGCTACAAACTTTCATCCGAGTAACAGAACTCCGTTCTCGATTGGGCTCATCCTTGATCAGAAGCTGCTTGCCTATCTAATCGTAGGCGGGACGCTGTTCACGCTGGGGTTGTCGCTATTCGGGATCGTTATGTCCAAGCGATTGAACATTAAGGATACGGCTCTGGAGGAAAGCGAGAAATGGTATAAGTCGCTCTACGATAATAATCTCGACGGGATTGTGTCGGTTGACCTGAACCGCCGGGTCATTAGTTATAATGAAGCGGCGCTCCATATTACGGGGCTCACCGATATTCAGGTGCTGGGAAAACCGATTTCAGAGCTTGTCAAAGTTATCGCTGAGCCGGATCGCGCAAAGACGACGGATATGTTCGTTAGTGCGTTCAAGGGTATGCGCACGACACATGAAACGACGCTTATTCGAAACGGTCAGGTCATTATACTGTCGGTAACGAATGTTCCGGTTATTATCGAGGGCAACGTGGCGGGCAGCTATATTATTTTCAAAGATATTACGGACGAGAAGCAGGCGGAGCAGCGGATTCATCATCTTGCGTACCACGATGAGCTGACGGGCTTGCCGAACCGGAGGAAATTCAATCAAGCGATCGGCGAATGGATTGAAGCTAGAAATATAAGCCGTCTGCCGTTCGCGGTTATGGTGCTGGATATTGATCGATTCAAAATGATAAATGATTCGCTGGGTCATACGTATGGCGATATCTTCTTGCAGGAATTGACGACCCGCATTCAGACAAGCTTGGAAGGACAGAACGTGATGCTGGCCCGCATGGGTGGCGACGAGTTCACGATTCTATGCCGCAACTGCCCGGATGAGTCGGATATCGTTGAGCTTGCAGAGAAGATCATTAACTCGATTCAAATTCCTTATAGGCTTAAGGACAACGACTTCTATGTGTCGGCAAGTATCGGCATAGCTTTGTTCCCGCAGCATGGACATGATGCTACCGAGCTGCTTAAAAACGCGGATACGGCCATGTACGAAGTGAAGAGAAAAGGGAAAAACGGCTATATGTTTTTCTCCCGAGAGCTGGATGACAAGCTGCAGCAAAAGATTGAGCTGGAGGGCGACCTGCGCAAGGCGGTGGAGAATGGCGAGCTGCTGCTTCACTATCAGCCGCAGATTAGAACTTCCGACAACGAGATGATCGGTGTTGAAGCGCTTGTCCGCTGGAATCATAAAGACAGAGGGCTGTTATCGCCGGGAACGTTCATTCCGATTGCGGAAGAGACCGGCATCATATACGAGATAGGCACTTGGGTGCTGCGCGAAGCGTGCAGGCAGATGCGCGAGTGGCACATGGCAGGCGGACCGCTCATTCCGGTAGCAGTCAATTTGTCATCGCAGCAATTCCATCAGCCGGATTTGGCCGGGTATATCAAATCGATTTTGGACGAAGCCGGCTTAGAGCCCAAGTTTTTGGAGCTGGAGATTACGGAGAGCATGATGATGGACGCGGAGTTGTCGGCGGATATCTTGAAGCGGCTGAATGAGTACGGCGTTCGAATCAGTCTGGATGACTTCGGCACAGGCTATAGCTCCTTAAGCTATCTGAAAATGTTCCCGATCCACAAGCTTAAGATTGATCGATCCTTCATCCGCGACATTACCCATAGCGGCAACGATCAAGCAATCGTTGCTACGATTATCGCAATGGCTCACAATATGAATATGGAAGTTATCGCGGAAGGCATCGAGACGAAGGATCAGCTAGACATATTGAGGGACAAGGATTGCCAAAAAATTCAAGGCTACTACTTCAGCAAGCCGTTATCAGCTAATGACGTCGAAGATTCGTTCTTCAAGCCGAAGCGCTCTTATGCCGAGTTTTCCTTATTGGATTCGTGATAAGCGTTAACGCAGCTCTGGCAGATGCATGACTTCCCCCGCTGTTCGGGAGGAACAAGCGCAATCAGCTCAGCAGGGATGGAAGCTTGAAAGCACCAGCAATCGCTGCCGTTTTGGCTGGAGGGGACTGATTCGACGCCGCAATGATGGGGTTGACCGCAGATTGGACAGTTCATTCGTGGTAAGGCCTCCATTCTATGAAATGAATAGCTATTATAATTGAAGTGGCTGACGGGATGAATGACACCCGTCAGCCAC